>JALYZH010000064.1 GCA_030948945.1 Gemmatimonadota bacterium
TTGGTGACCCTGGGCTCGGGCACCAACTACGTATTCGGCGAGGCAGTCGCTACTGGCGTCGCACCGAGTCGAAATGCGAACCCCAACCTGAAGTGGGAAGAAACGGCGTCGACCAACGTCGCTCTCGATTACGGCTTCCTCGGCAATCGAGTCCTCGGAACGATCGAATACTACGTCAAGAACACCAAGGACCTGCTTCTGACAGTCGCCGTGCCGCAGCCGGCCGTTGCAACGACCCGCCTCGAGAATGTTGGAAAACTCCGGAACACCGGTCTCGAGATGTCGCTCGACGGGCAGATGATCAACAGGCCGGGCTTCAATTGGTCGGCCGGGTTCGTCTTCTCGCATGAGAAGGGAAAAGTCCAAAACCTCGGACCCTACTCCTTCATCACTACCGGTGACGTCAGCGGTCAGGGTCTATCGGGTGTGAAAGCCCAGAGAATCCTGCCTGGCCAGCCGCTTGGGACTTTCTTCGGGCCACAGTTCGTGGGCGTGAACGCCGCCGGACAGGAGACGTTCAACAAATACACCGTCACCCGAGATCCCGTGACTGGCGCCGAGCTAACCCGCGTTCTCAGTGGAACAACGATCGGCACGGCGCTTACTGCGGACGACAACGTGATACTCGGCAACGCCAATCCCACCTACACCCTGGGCGTTCACAGTCAGACAAACTGGAGACAGTTCGACTTCAGCTTCCTGATCAACAGCGCGCGCGGCCAGAAGGTTTTCAACAACACCGCGCTTGTTTATGCCAGCAAGGCCAACGCGACGCAGGACTGGAACTTCCTCGCGTCCGCACTCAATGACGGCATCGGTGTCCACGAGGCGTCGTATTACTCCTCCCGTTTCATCGAGGATGGCTCGTTCGTCAGGCTGCAGAACATCACCGCCGGCTACACGTTCGAGATTCCGAGATTTACGGGGGTGGGAAGGACAGCGCGCGTCTCCGTGTCCGGCGACAACCTGTGGATCTCCACTCCGTACACCGGCTACGATCCGGAAGTCTACACGGACGCTTTGATTGCATCACGCGGGGTAGATTATCTCCACTACCCGCGTCCGCGCACCATTACAGGAGCCCTTCGTGTCACGTTCTAACCTTCGCGTGGAGCCTATGCGAAATCTACTTATGAGAAAATCAATCAAGTCGGCGGGCCTTTTTGCGGCACTCCTCGTTTACCCGGTCATCGGCTGTACGGATCTCACCGAAGTGCCGACCAGCGCCATCACGCCGGACAATTTCTACAAGAACGAGAGTGAGATCATCGGCGGCCTGGCCTCGGTGTACAACACGATGCAACAGGTGATTCAGAACCCGTATCACCTCTCGGAAGTCAGTACCGATGAGATCATCGTTCCGACGCGCGGCGTGAACTGGGCCGACGGCGGAAAATGGTTGGATCTGCATCACCACACGTTCACCGCTAATAGTCCGGGCATGCTGGACAACGGTAACGGCGCCTACGAGCAGTTGTTCATGGGAGTGGCGCGGGCGAACACGGTGCTGGCCGCGACCAAGGACATCAACTACGCGAGCAAGACCGTCGTCACTGCGGAGCTGCGCGCGCTTCGAGCCTACTATTACTTCCTGATCCAGGATCTTTTCGGCGGCGTACCGATCGTCGAAGACATCGCCGTCATGCCGCGCGCTCGGAACACGCGCGCCGAGGTCTTCAAGTTCATAGAAACCGAACTCCTGGCCGCGCGGCCCGGATTGCCGAGCAAGCCCTGGCCAGCGGAGATGAACGGCCGCCTGACACAGGGCGCCGTAGACGCGATTCTCGCGAGTCTCTACCTGAACGCTGAGGTATTCTCGGGAACCGTCACCGCCACAGGATTGACAAAGGGCCCAGCGCGTTGGGCCGACGCAATCGCCAGGTGCGACATGATACTCGGCTCGGGCAATTACACTCTTTCCGCCAACTGGAAGGACAATTTCGTCTGGGATAACTACAAGTCGACCGAGATCATTATGGCGGCCAAGATGACCGAAGCGACTGGGTTGGGGCTGGACTTCCTGAACCGGACGCTTCACTACAACCAGTACACCCCCGGCGGATGGAACGGCTTCTCGGCTCTGACAGAGACATACAACGCCTTCAGCACCAACGACATTCGGAGACAGATTTTCCTGGCAGGGCCCCAGTACAACGTCGAGACCGGCGCGAGAATCACCCAGACCGATGGCAGCACCCCGCTGGACTTCGACCCGAACATCGTGGACGACAAGGCGGCGCCGGAGAACGCCGGAGCCAGGATCTACAAGTGGCCAAACGATCCGGCCCACGTCGAGCGGTACAATGGAAACGACTACGCGACGTTCCGTCTCGGCGAGATTTACCTGATCAAGGCCGAGGCGATGAACGAGCTCGGTCAGACGGCGAACGCAATTGCGTTGGTCAATTCAACGACCCGCGCCCGCGCGTTCCCGACGGTTCCAAACCCAATCAGCCCAACGCTTAGTCAGAGCGCCTTCCGCGACGCGCTCTTGCAGGAGCGGCTTTTCGAGCTGATGGCGGAAGGAAAGCGCCGTCAGGACAGAATTCGCATGGGCCGATACAACGAGGCCTGGGGCAAGTTCAAGCCCGTGTCCCCCGCCTACAAGATTCTGTTCCCCATCCCGCAGCCGCAGATGGACAACAACCCCTTGCTCGTCCAGAACGCGGGGTACTAGTTGCTGCGCAGAAGTAACGTTGGATCCACCATAGCCTGCTCTCGAACCGAGGGCAGGCTATGGTGTTCCTGCCCCCTGCCGTTGGCCGTTTGCGGCCCGTCGGCTCTGTAGCGCCAGTACCAGCCTCCCGATGCGTATCGACGGTGTGAACAAGGCCTGGTGGCTTGGGCTTGGCTGTGCGCTCGCTACGCTGTCCCTGGTCACCGGCTGCGCCGGGTCGCGCGACTCGAGCGACAGGCCTCTCGCGGCCAAAGCGCCTCCCGTCGACGGGCATCTTTTCACGCTGCTCCCCTCCGACTACACGGGAGTTCGATTCAGGAATGACGTCGCCGAGACGGCCGACCTCAACGTCTTCACCTTTCGGAACATCTACAACGGTGGCGGCGTCGCGACGGGCGATCTCACGGGAGACGGACTTCCCGAGATCATGCTCACGTCCAACCTGCACGGCAACCGGCTTTACCTGAACAAGGGTCATTTCCGTTTCGAGGACATCACCGACGAAGCTGGCCTGACGGAAAAAGATCTCTGGTCGACCGGAGTGACCTTCGCCGATGTGAATGGCGACGGGCTGCTCGACATCTACGTCTGCCACTCCGGGAAGCTGCCGCCCGAAAAACGCCGTAACGCACTCTACATCAATCAGGGCCTGAACGCTCACGGCATTCCCACGTTCAAGGAAATGGCCGAGCAATACGGAGTCGCCGACGAAGGCTATTCCACGCAGGCAGCCTTCTTCGATTACGACGGGGACGGCTTGCTTGACCTCTTCATACTCAATAACTCGCCGCGACCCGCGAGCAGCTTCGGCGTCCGCAACACCAGGAACGTGCGCGACAAGTACGGCGGCGACAGGCTCTATCACAACGTCGGCGGTCACTTCGTCGACGTGAGCGAAAAGGCCGGCATCTTCGGCAGCGAGATCGGGTTCGGGTTGGGAGTAGTGGTCAGCGACGTGAATCGCGACGGCTGGCCTGACATCTACGTGTCGAACGATTACTTCGAGCGCGACTACCTCTACATCAACAACCGGGACGGAACGTTCACCGAGCAGCTCGACAAGCAGCTGCCCTACAGCAGCTATTTTTCGATGGGGCTGGACATCGCGGACATCAACAACGATGGCTGGCCGGATATCTACACCACCGACATGCTGCCTGAGGACGAATACCGGCTGAGAACGACGTCCTCGTTCGAAGGGTGGGATACCTATCAGGCAAAAGCGAAGAGCGGGTATCACTACCAGTTGATGCGCAACATGCTGCAGCTCAACAACGGCAATGGGACGTTTAGCGACATAGGTCAGCTCGCCGGCGTCGAGCGAACCGACTGGACCTGGAGCGCCCTGATCACTGACCTCGACCTCGATGGTTACAAGGACATTTACGTCACCAACGGTGTCGCTCGGGACGTCACGTCGCAGGATTACGTCGCGTTCCTGGCGAACGAGCAGACGATGCGAACCGCGATCAAGCGCAATGGCGTCGACTTCATGATGCTCACCAACGCTATGAGCGCGACCAAACTGCCGCACTACGCCTTCCGCAACAAAGGCGATCTGACATTTCAGAATGTGAGCGCCGACTGGGGACTCGACACGCGGAGCTTCGGCAACGGGGCGTCGTACGCCGATCTCGACGGCGACGGAGCTCCGGATCTGGTCGTGAACAACGTGAACGACGAAGCGTTTATCTATCGAAACAACGCGCGCTCACTGTCCGGGAATCACTACCTGCAGGTGAAGCTCGAGGGCGAGGGCCGAAACCGCTTCGCCGTCGGCGCGAAAGTCACCGTGCAGCTGCCGAAGCAGACGCTCTATCAGGAGCTCGAGCCGACACGCGGCTTCCAGTCCAGTGTCGACTACGTTCTTACTTTCGGCCTCGGCAAGGCTGACTCGGCGCAGACTGTATCGGTGGAGTGGCCGGATCACCGTGTGAGCGTCATGAAGGGCGTCGCCGCCAATCAGCGCATCACTTTCAAGCAGGTTGGAGCGACGATAGAGGCACCGGCCCCGCAACCTTTGCTCCCGACGTCGCCGAAGCCGGTGTTTGCCGATGTCACCGCCCGAACCGCACTCGATTTCGTGCACCGGGAGAATGACTTCGTGGATTTTGATCGCGAGCGATTGATGCCCAAGATGCTCTCGACGGAAGGTCCCGGCGCCGCAGTGGCCGACGTCAATGGCGACGGATTGGACGACGTGTTCATTTGCGGGGCAAAGGATCAGCCGAGCGTGTTGATGATCCAACAGCCTGACGGCCGATTCGCCAGCAGCAACCAGCAGCTGTTCGAGCAGGACAAAGGTTCGGAAGACGTCAGCGCAGTCTTCTTCGACGCCAACGGGGACGGTCATCCCGACCTCTATGTCGTAACGGGCGGGACTGAGTTCAGCGAGGCGGCCCCGCAGCTCGAGGACCGCCTCTACTTGAACGATGGAAAGGGAAACTTCAGGAAAGCGCCGTCGGGCTCGCTCCCTCCGCTCTTGCTCAGCGGATCGCGCGCCGCCGCGGCTGATTTCGACGGCGACGGTGCGATCGATCTATTCGTAGGCGGCCGATCGGTAGTCGGACGCTATGGTCTCGATCCCACCAGCGTTCTCCTGAAGAACGATGGTCATGGTCACTTCACCGATGTCACCGACAAAGTTGCGCCGGGACTCTCGCACGTCGGCATGGTCACCGATGCGCTCTGGAAAGACGTAGACGGCGACGGGAAAGTGGATCTCGTCATCGTCGGCGAGTGGATGCCGATAACGATCTTCCGCAACATGGGTCACGGTCGACTTGAGCGCATGGCAGTGCGCGGTCTCGAGAAGAGCGACGGGTGGTGGAATCGGATAATCGCTGGAGACTTCACCGGGGAAGGCCGAGTCGATTTCATCGTGGGCAACCTCGGACTGAACACGCGTCTCAAGGCGAACCCCAACGAGCCGGCCACGATGTACGTGAAGGATTTCGCGCACAATGGTTTCGTGCAGCAGATAATCTCCTACTACAATAATGGGCACGCCTACCCGCTCGCTCTCCGTGACGATCTAATTCGGTCGCTGACATTTCTGAAGGATCGCTATCTCAATTACAAGGACTACGCGAAGCAGACGGTGGGGGATGTCTTTCCGGCAAAGGATCTGGCGGACGCTGTGGTGAAAAACGCATACACGTTTGCGACGACAATGGTGAAGAACAACGGTGACGGCTCCTTCACGATGGTGCCGCTTCCCCTCGAGGCGCAGATCGCACCAGTCTATGGGATCAGTGCATCCGATTTCGACGGCGACGGAAAAACCGATCTGCTGCTCGCCGGCAACTTCGATGGCGTGAAACCCGAGATCGGTAAGATGGACGGCGGGTACGGACTCTACCTGCGCGGCGACGGAAAGGGACACTTCACCCCGGTGAGAACGGCAGAAAGCGGCTTCTTCGTGCCGGGACAGGCGCGTGACATCCAGCGCATACGCACTCGTCAGGGAGACTTGTACCTGGTCACGCGCAACAACGATCGTCCTCTGATCTTTCAGCCGACAGCAACGCGCGCTGAGGGTAGAAAGCGTGAAGCAGGGAGGGCGGGACGATGAAGCTGCGCAAGGCGTTCGGAGTGTTTGCCGGTGCGTGTCTGATCGCCTGCGGACGATCCGGAAACGATTTCCGAAAGAGCGCCCCTGACCCGGAGCTCCTTCACAACGCGGTAGATCAGCTCACGAGCGTCATCGTATACGACATCTTCAGTCCGCCCCAGGCATCGCGGGCTTATACGTACGCGAGCGTCGCCGCGTACGAAACGCTCCGCAATGACTATGCAAAGAGCTATAAAACTCTGGCCGGACAGCTCAGCGGACTTTCGCCGGTGCCGGCTCCGGTCGCCGACTCCGAGTACTACTTCCCGCTATCAAGCGTCCACGCTTTCATGACGGTGGGGAAGGCTCTCACCTTCTCGAGCGGCCGCATGGATTCCCTGGGCAAAGCGATGGACGCACGCTACAAGCAAATGGGAATTCCGGACGCTGTCTACAATCGGTCCATCGCCTATGGCGATACCGTGGCGAAGCACATCCTCGCGTGGGCGAAGGCGGACCATTTCGTCCAGACGCGCGGGATGTCGAAGTACACCGTGACGAGGGAACCCGGGCGTTGGGTGCCTACACCACCCGCCTACATGGACGCCGTCGAGCCCAATTGGAATCACCTGCGCGCGTTCGCGATGGATTCATCGAGTCAGTTCCGCCCGGCCCCGCCGCCGCCGTTCGACACCGCGAAGACGAGCCGCTATTTCCGGGAAGTGATGGAAGTCCACGATCTGAAGGGCAAGCTCACAGACGACCAGCGTGCGCTTACCGCGTTCTGGGATTGCAATCCCTACGTGATGCACGTGCAGGGTCACGCGATGTTCGCCACCAAGAAAATCACACCGGGCGGACACTGGATGAGCATCGCCGGCATTGCCGCGCGAAAAGCCCACGCCGACATGATGCGGTCGGCGGAGGCGTACGCGCGCACCGCGATAGCGCTCGCCGATGGCTTCATCAGCAGCTGGGACGAGAAATACCGGAGCAACATGATTCGGCCGGAGACGGTCATCAACACTTACGTCGATGAAGCCTGGGAGCCGCTGCTGCAGACGCCGCCTTTTCCCGAGTACACCAGCGGGCACAGCGCGATCTCCACCGCGGCCGCAACGGTGCTCACCGACGAATTCGGTGACAATTTCGCTTTCCACGACGACAGCGAAGCCGGATTCGGATTGCCGCCCCGCAACTTCCCTTCGTTCAATAGCGCCGCGGCGGAAGCCGCGATCAGCAGGCTATACGGCGGGATTCACTACCGCAGCTCGGTCGAGCAGGGGATGAAGCAGGGACGCAACGTTGGACAGCTGGTGGTCGCACGGATTCACACTCGCACCACCGGGGCGTCGGCTCAGTCCGCGTCAGGCCGCGAACGAACCGTTGCAACCAATCCAGGTCACTGAGCTGCTGTCGGTCTCTTCGTCTTGATGACGATCACGCCGTTGGACCCGCGCACTCCGTACAAGGAAGTGCTGGCGACGTCTTTCAGCACCTCGATCGAGGCGATGTCGAAAGGATTGATTCCCGTCAGGCCGCCATATGGGCCGGGCTGGACCGCGATTCCATCGATGACGTACAGCGGCTCGTTGTTGCCGAGGATCGACGAGCCGCCTCGAATGCGGACGGCAATGCCACCGTCAGCGGTGCGCGACACCCATACGCCCGAAACTCTCGCGGTCAGAACGTTGTTGAGGCCGTCGTCGGGGGTGCGACTTATCTCGTCAGATGTTACGATTGTCCCGCTGTTCGGATTCCGAAGCGCTGGAGCGGGTTCGGTGCCTGCCGCCGGCCCGTTCGCATGCGTGCACGCCGAAATGAGCCCGACGAGCAGACAGTTGGAGACACTAGCGCGCGATGAAATGTGCAGCATGGCATCAGGCACGAGGCCAGGGAAGCGCACGAGCAAGTGGCTGCATTAGCCGTGCCCAAAATGGCCAGCCGAGCGCTTCACTGTGTTACAGAAGTTCCGCTGTCGCATGACGTGACGCGGCACAATTCAGCAATGGAGAATGAGATGCACAAGCGTATCCGGGGACTGTCAACTAGCGTCGCGCTCGCCGCGACATTCGCGGCGCTCTTTGCCGCGCCCGCCTTCGCGCAGGATACGCTCACCGTTGCGTCGCCCGATGGGCGGACCAAGGTCGGGGTGACCACTCACACTGGCAACCTCTACTACATGGTGAGCCGAGACGGCGCGCCTCTAATCAATCCGTCGCAACTTGGCTTTGATTTCCGTGGAGCGCCGCCGTTGCGCGACAGTCTTCGCATCGCCGGCAGCTCACGCAGCAGCTACGACCAGACGTGGACGCAGCCGTGGGGGGAAGTCTCCCACGTGCGCGATCACCACAATGAGTTGAGAGTCTCCGTCGTCGAGTCAGCCGCGCGAGCTCGCAAGTTCGACGTGGTATTCCGCGCGTTCAACGACGGAGTCGGGTTCCGCTACGAATTGCCGGCACAGCCCGCACTCGGCGATTTCCAGATCCAGGAGGAGCTCACCCAGTTCAACCTGGCCGACGACTCCAAGGCGTGGTGGATCCCGTCGAACAGGGCGCGGCTGGACCGCTCCGAGATGCTGTACTCGAATTCTCCGGTCAGCCTGATCGACAGCGTCCAGACTCCGCTCACGATGCAGGCCCGGGACGGGCGCACGTTCATGGTGATTCACGAGGCAAATCTGGTTGACTACGCGCGGATGAACATCGCCGGCCCACGGATGGAGAGTCGCCTGCTGAGAGTGGCGCTGGCGCCGCTCGCTGGTGGAGTGAAGGTCGTGGGACGCACGCCGTTTCAGACTCCATGGCGAACGATTCAGATTGCGGACAAGGCTACTGATCTGGCGCCGTCTGTGCTCGGGCTGAATCTCAATCCACCCAACGTCCTCTCCGACGTGAGCTGGATCAAGCCGATGAAGTACGTCGGGATCTGGTGGGGGATGCACATCGGAAGACTTCCTGAATCTCCGACATCCCGATACATGACGTGGGCGTCCGGTGCGAGGCATGGCGCGACGACGGCGAATGCGAAACGCTACATCGATTTCGCCGCAGCCAACGGATTGGGCGGGGTGCTGGTGGAAGGCTGGAACGTCGGTTGGGACGGAGACTGGATCCAGAACAGAAACGCGTTCACGTTCACCCAGCCCTATCCGGACTACAACCTCCCGGAGGTCGCGGCCTACGCGCACCAGAAGGGCGTGAAGCTGATCGTGCACAACGAGACGTCGGGCGGCATTCAGAACTACGAGCGGCAGATGGAAGCGGCTTTCTCCCTCTACCACTCGCTCGGCCTGGACGCCATCAAGTCGGGTTACGTGACCGACACCACTGCCGAAGGCCACTCGCACCACTCGCAATTCATGGTGAACCACTATCGCAAGGTGATCGAGACAGCGGCCAAGTATCACATCATGATGGATGTGCACGAGCCGATTCACGACACTGGCGAACGGCGGACCTATCCTAACATGATGAGCAGGGAAGGCGCACGCGGGATGGAATACAACGCGTGGGGCGGCGAGGGCGGGAATCCCCCCGAGCACGAGACCAATCTGTTCTTCACGCGCCTCCTCGCTGGACCGATGGATTTCACTCCCGGAGTCTTCGATATCCTGATCGAGCGCGCCACGGGAAGACCACGCCGGAATGACGAGGCGCGTATCCGGACGACGCTCGCCAAGCAGCTCGCCCTGTACATCGTGATCTACTCTCCGGTGCAGATGGCTGCTGATCTCCCCGAGAACTACGAGCACCAGCCGGCGTTCCAGTTCATTCGCGATGTCGCTGTCGACTGGGACGAGAGCCACGTCATCGACGGCAAGATCGGCGATTACGTCATCGTCGCCCGCAAGGCCCGCAACAGTCCCGAATGGTTCCTAGGCGCCATCACTGACGAGGAGGCGCGGACGTTCGATGTTCCTCTCTCGTTCCTGACCAAGGGACAGAAGTACGTGGCGGAGATCTACGCTGACGGTCCAGGCGCGAACTGGTCTTCGAATCCACTGCCGGTCGCGATCTCCAAACGGAACGTCGACTCGAGCACCCGCCTGAAGGTCGTGCTCGCGCCTGGCGGTGGGCAGGCGATCCGGATCCGGCCGGCTAAGTAGGAGGATTGTCTTGGCGGTAAATGCGCGCCGGGCCGCGGCGTCAGTCGCGGCCCTCGTGCTCGTTGTGGGCGGGTGCAATCCGGAGCAGAAGTCGCCGGCTGCCGCGCGTCCGCTCTTCGAGCTCCTCGCGCCATCGTCCACCGGCGTCACCTTCGCCAATCAGCTGCCCGAATCGGCTGACTTCAACATCCTCAACTACCTCTACTTCTACAACGGAGGTGGAGTTGCCGTCGGTGACGTGGACGGTGACGGACTTCCGGACCTCTACTTCACGGCCAACGTTGGCCCGAACAAGCTCTATCGCAACAAGGGGAACTATCAGTTCGAGGACATTACGGCGCGCGCGGGCGTCGCCGATTCTGTTGGGTGGAAAACCGGTGTCACCATGGCCGACGTCAATGGTGATGGACACGTCGACATCTTCGTGTCGGGCGTCGACTACCTGGGGATGCACGGCAGAAACGTTCTCTATATCAACAATGGCGACGGCACCTTTACCGACAGGACCAAAGAGTACGGCCTCGAATTCAGCGGCTATTCCACGCAGGCGCTGTTCTTCGACTACGATGGCGATGGAGATCTCGATATGTATCTCCTCAACCATGGGACTGAGACCGAGCGTACGATTGGCGTGAAGGGACGGGGAGCGCCAAGTCCGCGCTCTGCCGACCGGCTGTATCGGAATGATGGAAATCACTTCGTAGATGTGACTGAGGCCGCCGGCGTAGGTGAAAGAGGTGCTGACGGATACGGACTGGGCGTCGTGGCGAGCGACTTCAACGGTGATGGATGTCCCGATCTCTACGTCGACAACGATTTTCGTGGCAACGACTACCTCTACATCAACAACTGCAACGGAACGTTCACCGAGTCCATTACGAGGGCAACCGGCCACACGAGCCGATTCTCCATGGGCGTCGATGCGGCCGACTTCAACAACGATGGAAGGCCCGACGTCGTCTCGGTCGACATGCTTCCCGAGCGGGAAGAGATTCTCAAGACGTCGGCGAACGCGGAAGGATTCAATCTCTACAACCTCCGCCTGAAAGCCGGATTTCAGCCGCAGTTCGCGAAGAATTCCCTGCAGCTCAATCGCGGCAATGCGCGTTTCAGCGAGATCGCCTATCAGGCCGGAGTGTTCGCGACGGATTGGAGCTGGGCCCCATTGTTTGCCGATCTCGACAATGACGGGAAGAAAGATCTCTTCATCACGAACGGCATTTATCGCCGGCCGAACGACCTCGACTACATCAACTATGTCAGCAACGAGACGGTCCAGGCGTCGCTGGGCGACACCATCACGCAGAAGAATCTGAGCCTTCTACAGAAGATGCCGCAGATCCCACTCGCGAATTACGCGTATCACAACAACGGTGACCTCACCTTCACCAACATGGCCGACGCGTGGGGACTGGGTCAGACCGGATTCTCGAACGGAGCGGCGTATGTCGACCTGAACAACTCAGGCAATCTCGACCTGGTGGTGAACAACATCAACGCTCCCGCCAGCATTTACCGGAATCGCGGGCGCGAGGGGAATTCCTACCTTACCGTGGTGCTGCGAGGCGCCGGTGCCAACACTGCGGGCGTCGGTGCGAAGGTCATTCTGAAATCCGGTGGGGAGTCGCAGTTTCTGGAGCAGGAGCCGACCCGCGGCTTTCAGTCATCGGTAGATCCTCGACTCCATTTCGGCCTCGGCGCGCAGAAGGCCGTCGACAGTCTTACCGTGATCTGGCCGGACAGGCGGTTCCAGGTTCTCACCAACGTCCCGGCCAACCAGACGCTGACTGTGTCCCAGACGAATGCGGGCGGCAGGTATTCGTATCCGGGCCGCACCCCGAAGCAGGCGTTGTTTTCTGACGTTACGAGTCGGGTCCGTGTGGACTTCAAGCATCAGGAAGACATTTTCTTCGACTACAATCGGGAGCCGCTGATGCCACACCTGCTCTCGACCGAAGGCCCCGCGCTCGCGGTGGCGGATGTCAACGGCGATGGACTCGATGACATATACGTCGGTGGCGCGAAGTGGCAGTCCGGCATGCTGTTCGTGCAGCAGCGCGACGGGACATTCCGCGCCAGTCCGCAAGCTGCGTTCGCGGCAGACAGCCTGTCGGAAGATGTGGATGCCGTATTCTTCGACGCGAACGGGGACGGCCATCCCGATTTGTTTGTTGTAAGCGGCGGGAACGAGTTCTGGGGAAATGACGACGCCCTGCGCGACCGTCTATACCTCAACGATGGGCAGGGAAACTTTCACCGCGATCGGACGGCAATCCCCGACTTCTTCGAGAACGGTGGTGCCGTAGCGGTTGGCGATTTCAATGGCGACGGACATCCCGATCTATTTGTCGGGAGCAGGGTGGTTGCGCGCAGCTACGGCCTGACTCCCAGGAGTCATCTGCTGCAGAACGACGGGGCTGGGCATTTCACGGACGTCACAGCAGCCAAGGCACCGGATCTCTCGGAAGCCGGAATGGTCTCGTCGGCTGCCGCGATCGATTACGACAACGACGGCAAGATGGATCTCGTCGTCGCCGGCGAATGGATGCCCGTTCGGATCTTTCATCAGGAGAACGGACGCCTTGTCGACCGCACGAAGGAAACCGGGTTTGCGGGCTCCAACGGTTGGTGGAACAACGTCACCGTGGCCGATCTGAATGGCGATGGGCGCAAGGACCTGGTGCTGGGAAACCTCGGCCTCAACTCCTACCTTCGCGCCTCGGCAAAGGAGCCCGCTCGGATGTACATGAGCGACTTCGCACACAATGGATCGCTCGAGCAGATCCTGACTTTTTACAAGAACGGCGTCGCCTATCCTGTCGCGGGCCGAGACGAGCTGGTGAGACTCAACCCCCAATTGCGAAGCAAGTACGTCGCTTATTCGAATTACGGAGCGAGTAAAGTCGAGGACATCTTCCCGGCCGAAGATCTCAGGAAGGCGCAGTTGAGAGAGGCGGTTACCTTCGCCAGTGCGGTCGCCATCAACACCGGGAAGGGGACATTCACGATCAAGCCGCTACCGGCCGAAGCGCAGTTCTCTCCGATCTACTCCATCCTCGCCGAAGATTTTGACGGCGACGGACGCGCTGACCTTCTGGTGGGCGGGAATTTCTACGGCGTGACGCCGATGTACGGAAGATACGACGCGAGTTACGGACTGCTGCTGCGCGGCACCGGGAATGGCGCTTTCACCCCAGTTGACATGGCGACCAGCGGCGTCGCCATCGACGGAGAGATCCGTCACATGCGCGCGCTCCGCGGCGCAAACGGAGCGCGACTCATTGCCGTTGCCCGCAACAACGACAAGCTCGAGATCCTTCGCGTCAAATAGTCTCCGCTAGCCGTGGCGGACCTTCGCCGTCACCAGTGCGCCGTTGAGCGCGACCATCCCTACGTTCGTGGCGATCACCGGCCACGATCCGATGATCGATCCGTAGAGAATCCACAGGCTGCTCGCAGTCACGAGCAGGGCGAACATGCCGAGCGAGAGATCCCGCGTCTGCCTGGTCTTCCACGTTCGGATCACCTGCGGGAGAAAGGAAAGGACGGTGAGCGAGCCGGCGAAGTATCCTAAGTACTGAATCATTCTGAGTTTGATTGTTGGGGGATTGCTGCAGTTAAATCATGCCGCCGGCTCAACCGCAGCCATATTCGATCCGTCGCGTATCGTGAGCCAATCCGTCCTGACGCGATCCCATTCCTGAATCAGCAGGCCCTGCTCCTCGAACACGAGTCTGATCTGGCTTGGATCGTAACCACAGATCTCTTCGAGGATCGGAATCAGAACGCTGAGCGCATCGTCGCTGATCACAGTGCGTCGCGCGATCTGGGAGATGTGCCGTGCTTCCGATGCGGCGATCGTGAGACCGTCGCCGCGATTGACGTGCAGCATCACGTGAATGTCCGAGCTTCCGTCGCCGACATATACCACGCGATCGCTGGGCACGCCCAGGCGGAAGCGAAGGTAGTCGACCGCCGCCACCTTGCCGTAGCCGGCGGGAACCTGCTCGATCGTCTCGATCTCGCCGGTCTCGGCGCTGAAGCCGAAGTGCGCGCCGATGATGTGATCGGGTGGAACGATGCCCTCGAGCGCGGAGTGCACCACCAGCCAGGGGGCAGCCGACACGACGTAGAAGTCGAAGCGAAAGCCCTCGATTCCTTCCTTCAGGAATTCAGCGAGCAGCGCGATGTTTCGCTTGAGCCGGATGCGGTGACCCACTTCGAGCAGATCATTCCTGCGCACGCGCCGAAACTCAGGATCGTGTCGGAGCAGGTAGGTCAGCTCGGCGCCTTCCTGCACGAGATTGAGTCGCGCCAGGTCGGCGACCTTGTCCTGAAAGCCGG
>JALYZH010000071.1 GCA_030948945.1 Gemmatimonadota bacterium
CCGGGTGTTGCCCGCCTGTCTCCCATGACGCGCTGCTCGATCAAAAAGACCGCGTTTTCTACAGGCGACCGGCGCTCCATCCTGCGGCGCTCGATGGACGATGGATGCACCATCCACACTTCCCACGGCCGCCCGCGCGGGTCGAGGAAGGTACGGTAGCCTGTGTTTTTGGCGGCTTGAGTCTGCACGGAAATCCTCGGGAAGGTAGGTCGAAGGGACGCAAAACATAAACCACCACGGCTGTGCTTAGCGCTCCCAAACTACGCTCTGGGCGTTAGTTATCTGTTTTCTTCGACCTTTCGACGGTGCGCTCACCGTCGGGAACGGTCGCGTCGACCAGGCTGCTTCGGCCGGGCCCCCTGGCTTCCCAGGCGACCGAAAGAGTACCGTCGTTTTCAAGAATCACCGCGTCCACATCTTCGACCCGATTGACCCCCTTGATCCGGATGGCCGCACGAACCTCTTCCTCGGTTATCCGCTCTTTCTTCAGCGCGCGCGGAATGAACTGGCCGCGGGACAAGAGCAGGGTCGGCTCGCCGTTGATGATCCGCTCCACAGTGTCGAACCTGGCGGCCAATTCCGCCAGAATTACCTGGATCGCAATCAGCGTCGCCAGCGACGCGACGCCCTCGACCAGCGTGATGTCCTTGGAAATGATCGTCGACGCGAACACCGATCCCACCGCGACGACGAACACGAAATCGAACGCGTTGAGCTTGGAGAGTGTGCGCTTGCCCGAAATCCTGAGCATCGCGATCAGGGCGGTGAAGCCGACGATCGAGAGCGTGACAGTTCTGCCGACGTTGTACCAGCTTTCGAAAAAGAATGGCGGATGTGCGATGGCGGCGTGGGGCATGATCGAATTCGATTGAACCCGGTTGGAACCGCTGGGTATCTACGCAGGGATCGCGCCTCGCCGTGATATATTCATCCTCGATGAACAAGCTCGCATACCTCCTGCTGCTCCCGCTCGTTGCGGCCACCAGCCACCTCTCGATTCGACCCGTCCGATGGAAGGTTGTCGGGGGCGGCTCGCCGCTTCAGGTTACCTCCGGACGCACTGTGGCTGTCACGCTCCAGGCAGACATCGCCAAGGGATGGCACATCTACTCGCTCACTCAGAAGCCCGGTGGGCCAATCCCGCTCTCGATCAAGCTCATTGATCCCGCCGATGTGATCGTACGCGGAGTCATCAAGGCGCCCCAGCCCGAGCGCGCCTTCGACAAGAACTTCGGTATTGAGACCGAGGTATACTCCGGAAACCCGCGCTTCACGATTCCAGTGGGCGTTCCCGGGCGATCTCTGACGGGCTTCCGGAAGTTTCAGGTTGGCGTGCGATACCAGGTCTGCAGCGAGACACTGTGCCTCCCACCGCGAACCGAAAAGCTCCCCGTCGTTCTCCAAATCGAGGATCGAGAGTGAGCTCCGGATTTCTCTGGCTCGCCACGACCACGGGACTTCTCTCGCTGCTCACACCGTGCGTCTTCCCGATGGTGCCGGTGACGATCGCCTATTTCTCTGGGCCGGATGGCGACGGATCACGCGCTCTGCGCCGGCCGCTCCTGTTTGGACTGGGGATCGTCGGAACGTTCACGGTGCTCGGCCTCGCCCTCGCCGGGATTTTCGGCGCCGCCGGGCTCAACAGATTTGCGTCGGATCCCTGGGTCAATCTCACCCTTGCCGCGCTCTTTCTGATTTTCGCGGCGAACCTGTTCGGCTGGGTCGCCACTCCGGTGCCATGGAGGCTCGCGAATACCGCCGATCGAGCCGGACGTGAAGCGACTCCCGGCAGCTCGCTTGGCGCGCTCATCATGGGCGCCACGTTCACTCTGACATCGGTGACGTGCACGGCGCCCTTCGTTGGAACGTTGCTGGTGCTCGCGTCGCGCGGATCATGGATGACGCCGGTGGTCGGGATGCTCGCCTACTCGAGCGCATTCGCCTTCCCATTTGTGCTTCTTGCACTCGTCCCGCGTTCGGTTTCGAGACTTCCCCGCGCGGGAGCATGGATGCAGACGCTTCGCACCCTGATTGGACTGCTCGAAGTCGGTGCGGCGATCAAGTTCGTCTCCAATGCAGACATGGTGCTTGCCTGGGGAGTCTTCACCCGAAACGTGGTTTTGCTCTCGTGGTCCGCGCTGGCGATTGCGGGCGCAATCTATCTCGGTCGCAATTTTCGTCAGCACCTTCAGCGACGTGCGTGGAGTTTCGCCGAGCTGGCGCCGGTTGCCGTCGCGCTTCTCCTATCTGCGTGGCTGGCATCGGGAGTCAATGGACGAGCGCTTCCGCAGATCGAAGCGTTCCTTCCACCGGCGACTCATGCAACATCGATCGCGTCTGGCGGTGGCGAATCATCCACCTGGATGGTCAACGACTACCAGGCAGCGCTGACCGTCGCCCGCTCGACTGGCAAGCTGGTCTTCGTTGATTTCACTGGGTACACTTGCACCAACTGCCGGTGGATGGAAGCCAACATTTTCAGCCGTCCTGACGTCGGCGCTGAGCTGGGGCAGTTCGTTCTCTCGCGACTCTACACTGACGGCGATGGCGAGGTGTATGAGCGCCAGCAGGCGTTTCAGGAAAAAACGTTCGGAACCGTCGCGCTCCCGCTATATGCGGTGGTGGCGCCCGATGGAAAGGTGCGCGCGACGTTCAGTGGACTATCGCGCAATCCAGCGGAGTTCATTGCATTTCTGAGACGAGCGCAGGTGAAAGCAACATCGGAGCTTTTGAAACGCGCCCGCGAGCGGCAGGTGGCCAGCCGCTAGGACTTCTTTGGGGGCGGAACCACTCCCGCTTTGGTCGCCTTCTCCAGCACTTCTTCCGCGGTCGCCAGAGGGCCTTCCTTGAGCCGCTCCTCCTCGATTTTCTCGGCGATTTTCTCGATCTCCTTGTCCTTCTTTCCTTTCCGGAAAAGGAACTCCGGGGCGAGAGCGACTCCGAGGATGGTCAGCGGAATGATCTGGAGAGTCTGAATCAAGAGTGACACCGCGATAGCGTCGTCGCGCGAAACGCCGAACTGGCCGGCCATTAGCGCATAGACGAACTGGAAAAATCCGACGTTCCCCGGTGTGGCGCGGATGATCAATCCGACGTTGATGCCGAGCAGGCAGGCAAGACTTCCGGCGAGGGGAATCGAGACATGCGCTGCAGCGGCGGCCAGTTGGAACGTCCACAGCTGACAAGCCCATGCCGCGAGCGACAGGAGCATCGCACCCAGAAAGCGAGGTCCCGTGGCGAGACGTCCAGCTGTGTGTCCGAAACTCACGAAATAGGCGGTGACTTTTCCCCGCAGAGTGCGCGGCTTGGCGCGGCGCTCGGGCACGTGCTCCGGCTTGATGTGCCTGGTCGCGTAGACAAAGAATGCCAGCAACGCTACTAAAACGACCAACAGAATCTCGGCTGGCACTTTCCATCGCTCGAACTGAGGCGGAAGCTGGAAGACGATCACGCCAAAGACGAGCAGCATGATGAAGCCGATCGGATCGAACAACCTTTCCAACGCCATCGAGGCGAGAACCGTGGAGCTCGGGACTCCGCTTACCCGGGATACGAATACCACACGAGCGGCGTCGCCCCCGCTGGCGACCAGCACATTGTTGAGACCGGCCCCGGCTATCGTCGCGCGCACAGCCAGCGGCAGGGACTCAATTCCAATGGGGCGGAGGAAGAGCCACCAACGCACGCTCTTGATCAGCACAGAGAGGATGTTCACGCCGATCGCGGCCGCGAGAAGCGGCAGCGACGCGTGCCGCATCGAGTTCCAGGCGGCGTGCCAATCAATTGTGCGGGCAAAGAGGATGAGGAAGACGAGAATCGCGGCGGAAATCGCCCAGCGTATCGCCTTCTTCAGCTTAGGGCTCATTCAGCCGGCAGAGTCGCGAACTCGTAGCCCTGGGTTTTGAGCTGGTCGATGATGTAGGGAAGTGCAGCAGCCGTCTGCGTTCGGTCCCCATCCGGATTGTATCCGTCACCGTCGTGCAGCAGCACAATGGATCCTGGCGTAACGCCTTCGAGCGTGCGCTTCACGATTTCCTCGACGCCGGGACGATCGCTGTCGTAGACGCCCAGCGACCAGCCGACGGTGCGCTCCCCGTATGAGCTGGCAATGGAGCTCGTCCACGGACTACGAAACCCGTGCGGGGCGCGGAAGTATCTCGGCGCCGGCACACCTGCGCGCTTGATTGCGCGAAGCCCCAACCGGATGTCGCGGCTCACGTAGAACGGACTCTTGAAGTGGAGCTTGCGGTGAAAGTATCCGTGATTGCCGATTTGGTGCCCCTCGTGCGAGATCCTTCGCACCAGCTCCGGCCAGCGCTCGGCGTGACTCCCCAGAATAAAGAACGTCGCACGCACGCCTTTCTGGCGTAGGGTGTCCAGGATGAGCGGAGTCGCGTATGGGTTGGGGCCATCATCGAACGTGAGCGCCACGACTTTCCGGTCACTCTCGATCTTCCCCAACGCGCGGCCGAAGATCGGACTGTTGCGATGGAAAGCGCCGTGTACGGCCCCTCCGATTACGGAAACCCCAAGTGCGGCATACGCGATCATTCGTGTGTATTCCGGCGCAGGACGGCTGTGTAGATGTCCAGCACGGCCTCGGTCACCTTGGCCCAGGAATACTGCTCCGCTTCCTGGCGGCCGCGCTTTCCCAGCCGCGCTCGAAGAGTCTCGTCGTCCAGAAGTCGTACGAGTGCATCGGCGAGATCATCCCTGTCTCCACAATGCACCATCAGTGCCTCTCGCTCGTGTTTCACCACGTCGCGGAAGCCGTAGATGTCAGAACAGACCACCGGTGTCTCGCACGCCATCGACTCCAGAAGCGTTATCCCGAAGGAGGCCTTGGTGGTGGGGCAGGCGTACATCGCGCTGTGAGCGTAGTAGCCGGGCCTCTCGCCTAGCACGGAGCCTACGAAGGTGATATCCGGGTCGCCGCCCGCGGCGCGGTAATAGTGCTTACGCAGCGGCCCATCGCCGACCACGACAAGCTGAGCCTCGCGGTTTCTCCCGCGAACTCTCTTGAAGGATTCTATGAGGGTGGTGAGTCCGTTTCGCGGGTCGAATCTTCCGAGGAAGAGAATTACGGGAACGTCGGAGCGAAGAGCGGCGGGTCGGGGAGCGTGCGGGTTGAAGACGTCGGTATCGATTCCATTGGGGACGATCGTCCAGTTGGCCTCGAAGTATCGATTGAGAGCGATCGTAGTCGAGTGCGAGACTGCGATTGCGGCGTGAAGCTGGTCGAGCCGTCTCTGGAAGTATCGTTTCCCGATTGCGTAGCCGACCGACCGATCGAAATAGGTGTGAAACGTCCCCACGACGGGGCAGTCCGCCTCCTCGATCGCCAGGACGGGCAGCACCGGACTGAGCGGCGAATGGACGTGAATGATGTCGTACTGTCCAAGGCTGAACACACGCTTAAGGTCCTTTCGCAGCTCCCAGCCCCAGGTAAATCGCGCTTGTGATCCATTCGCGTACACCGGCTGGCTCTTGCCGATTCGAATGACGTGCGGCTCGTAACGCGCGCCCGGCATATTCGACGTGATGATGTCGACCTGGTGGCCGTAGCGACGTGCCTCGCGCGCGAAGAAATGCACGTGCTCGCAGATGCCACCGAGATGCGGATAGTAGTACTCAGTGACGAGGGCAATTCTGAGCGGACGCGCGTGCTGCACGTTCGCCATCGGGAGCGATGCCGCCGGCATCAGCTCCAGGCGTCGAGCGTGACCGAGCCTACGCTTCAAGAGCGGCATGAGCTGCGGCTAAGCGCGCGATTGGTACTCTGAATGGTGAGCATGACACATAGTCGAGACCCAGCGAATGACAGAAAGCAATGGAGCGCGGCTCGCCGCCGTGCTCCCCGCAAATCCCCAGCTTGATCTTTGGACGCGCCCGGCGTCCATCTTCAACAGCTATCCTTACGAGCCTTCCCACCCCTTCGGTGTCAAGAACCTGGAAGGGGTCATCTGCAAAAATACCCCGATCTATGTAAGAGGGAAGGAACCGGCCGGCATCGTCTCGGCTAAGCCCCATGGTAGTCTGGGTAAGATCATTTGTTCCGAATGAGAAAAACTCTGCCGTCTGGGCGATCTCGCCTGCGGTGAGGGCCGCGCGCGGCAGCTCGATCATCGTGCCGATCAGGTAGGAGATTTTCTCTCCCATTCCGCCGAGTACTCGCTTGGCGACGCTTTCGATTACCGCACGCTGGTGCTCGAACTCCCGCACGGTCGATACGAGCGGGATCATGATCTCGGGCTTTACCACAATGCCGCGACGCATCGCGCGAACGGCTGCTTCCAGGATGGCGCGGCCCTGCATCTCTGTGATCTCAGGGTAGGTAATCCCGAGCCGACATCCACGGTGCCCGAGCATCGGATTCGTCTCGCGCAGCGACTCGATGATACGGTTCAAGTCGGCGCGCGGGATGTCCAGCGTGCGGGCGAGGAGCTTGCTCTCCTCGCCGCCGTGAGGGAGAAATTCATGCAGCGGCGGATCGAGCAGCCTGATTGTCACCGGCAACCCGTCCATCGCCTCGAATATTCCCTCGAAATCGGCGCGCTGCATTGGCAGCAGCTTGTTCAACGCTCGCCTGCGTCCGCCTTCCTCGCGCGCGACGATCATCTCGCGCATCGCGGTGATCCGGTCCCCCTCGAAGAACATGTGCTCGGTGCGACACAGTCCGATGCCTTCCGCTCCGAAGCTGCGCGCGATGCGGGCGTCGCGGGGAGTGTCGGCATTGGCGCGCACACGAAGCGTTCGCACCTCGTCGGCCCAGCCAAGAAGCTCGGCGTACGATTGATAGAGGGGCGCCTGCGAAGCGGCGAGCGCTCCACTCGTCACGCGGACCACTTCGCTCGGTATCGTCGACAGGTCGCCGGCGAATACGCGGCCAGTCGCGCCGTCGAGAGTCAGCCAATCGCCTTCGGCGACCTCGGTCCCATCGACGCTGAAGCATCTGCGCTCGAGATCGACGTGAATGTCCTTGCAGCCGACAACGGCGCATTTGCCCATGCCCCGCGCAACAACCGCGGCATGACTGGTCATGCCGCCGCGCGCGGTCAACACAGCTCGCGCCGCAACGATGCCGTGAAAATCCTCCGGCGTCGTCTCGTCGCGCACGAGGATCACATTCTCCCCCGCGAGGGATCGTTGTTCCGCCGTGTCCGGATCGAAAACCGCGACACCGCTCGCCGCTCCGGGGCTTGCCGGCAATCCGGTGCAGAGGGGAGTCGCCCTGATCGATGGATCGATGATTGGGTGCAGCAACTGGTCGAGATGCGCGGCGGGGACGCGTTTCACCGCTTCTACCTTATTGATCAGGCCCTCGGTCACCATGTCGCGAGCGATGCGAACGGCGGCGGCGGCAGTGCGCTTCCCGCTTCGAGTCTGGAGCAGATAGAGTTTTCCGCGCTCGACCGTAAACTCGAGATCCTGCATGTCGTGGTAGTGGTTCTCGAGACGCTCCTGGGTGTCGATCAGCTCCTTGTAAGCGTCAGGGAGCTTCTGCGCCATGCCATCGATGTCCAGCGGCGTCCTGATCCCCGCTACAACGTCTTCGCCCTGGGCATTGATGAGAAACTCGCCGTAGAACTTTTTCTCTCCCGTTGACGGATTGCGCGTAAAGGCGACACCCGTGCCCGAATCGTCTCCCAGATTTCCGAACACCATCGCCACGACGCTGACCGCTGTCCCGAGGTCTTCGGAGATCCCGTGGACTCGCCGATAGTCCTTGGCCTTCTTCAGGGTCCACGATGTCCAGACGGCCTCGATTGCTCCCCATAGCTGCACGACCGGATCGCGTGGGAAGTCAGAGCCGGTTCGGTTTCTCACGAGCGCCTTGTACTCCTCGACCAGGTTTCGGAGATCGTTCTCGTCGAGGTCGGCATCAGACGCTGCTCCGGCAGTCATTCGCTTCGCCTTGAGGAGGTGCTCGAAATCTTGAGCGGAAACGCCCAGGACCACGTCCGAGTACATCTGAATGAATCGCCGATACGAATCGTAGGCGAAACGCGCATTTGCGCTCTGCTCGGCGAGGCCGTTCACCGCGCGGTCGTTGAGGCCGAGATTGAGGATCGTCTCCATCATTCCCGGCATTGAGACTGCCGCGCCCGATCTCACGGAAACGAGAAGCGGATTGCGCGGATCACCGAGCTTCTTACCGGTCGCCTTCTCCAGCCGCGCGACATTGCCTTCGACTTCGGCGCGCAGCTTGTCGGAATACTTGCCGGTCTTCAGGTATTCAATGCACTCGCTGCACGCGATCGTGAACCCCTGAGGAACAGGAACTCCGAGATTGGTCATCTCGGCGAGGTTCGCGCCTTTGCCTCCGAGGACATTCGTCATGTCCCGGGTCCCCTCGGCGGTCCCATTGCCGAAGAAAAAAACGGACTGGGCCATTGGTGTTAGCAGCCACAGCCGAAACGGAGCTTCTCCGGATCGGCGGGAGGTGGGGTTGGGTAGTCGCCAGAGAAGCAGGCGTGGCAGAATCCGTCGGGCCCTCCGGGGACGGATTCGAGCATCCCGTCAAGCGAGAGATAGCCGAGTGTATCGGCGCCGACTTCCTGTGTGATTTGGTCGATGGTCATATTGGCCGCAATCAGCTCCTCGCGAGTGGGCGTATCGATTCCGTAGTAGCACGGTCCGGTGACCGGCGACGAGCTGACTCGTAGATGCACCTCTCGCGCCCCGGCGGCCCGGACCATGCTCACGAGGCCGCGGGTCGTCGTTCCGCGCACGATCGAGTCGTCGACCATCACCACGCTCTTCCCACGCAGGACCTCGCGCACAGCATTGTATTTCACCTTCACCTTGGCATCGCGGCCGGCCTGGGTCGGCTGAAGAAAGGTACGCCCTACGTAGTGGTTTCGAATCAGCGCCAGCTCGAGCGGAAGTCCGGATTCTTCAGCGAAGCCGAGCGCCGCGGAGTTCGACGAGTCCGGCACGCTGAACACCAGATCGGCCGTCGGGGCGGGGAAGTCGCGAGCGAGGCGTCGTCCGAGCGCGCGACGAGCGCGATCAACCGATCCGCCGAACACCTGACTGTCTGGTCGCGAAAAGTAGACGTACTCGAAAACGCATTTCCTCGACTCCAGCGGTGCGAGCGGGAAGATCGAGCGAACGCCCGTTCGGTCGACGGCAATGATTTCGCCGCGTTCCACCTCGCGCTCGATGGTAGCGCCGAGCAGATCGAGAGCGCAGCTCTCCGATGCGAACACGGTGGCCGTTCCAAGCTTGCCCATCACCAGCGGCCGCCACCCCCTCGGATCGCGTGCGGCGAGGAGCGTGTCGCCCATCGCGACGACGAGGCAGTATGCTCCTTCCACCCCCGTCAACGCGTCGGCGAGTCTCTGTTCGGGCTTCTCGGATGAGGAGCGAGCGAGACGATGGACGAGCACCTCTGAGTCCATCGTAGAAGTAAAAATGGAGCCGCCATCCTCGAGCTCGCGTCGGAGCTCGGAAGCGTTGGTCAGGTTCCCGTTGTGCGCGAGTCCAATGTGTCCGTCGCGAAATCTGGCGAGTACGGGCTGTGCATTTTCGATCGTCGAAGATCCGGCGGTGCTGTAGCGCGTGTGACCGATGGCGATGTCGCCGGGCAGGCTCTGCACGTCCGGTACGCCCAGGCCTTCCGAAACCAGGCCCATTCTCTTTATCGCGCGGGCGCCGCGCTCACGATCGACCGCGATTATGCCGGACGATTCCTGTCCTCGATGCTGTAGCGAGTAGAGGCCGAGGTGCGCCATCGCGGCGGCGTTCTCGTGACCGTAGATGCCGAAGATTCCGCACATGTCAGTGCGCTGCCGCTGGAGCCAGCTCGTCGAACGTCGTGTGCTCAGGCGTGCGTGACATGATCGACGGAATGGTGTCGTGGTAGGCGCGGCGAAGGCGCTCGATGGATGCCTTGAACGCCGAGGTGGCGAGCTTCACTGATAGAACGTCGGAATGGCGTCTCACAGTCCCAATGCGAGCGCACGGGGCGCCAGCCTTTGCGGCAATCTCCAGCACTCGCTCGGGTGCGGTGCTCGAGACCACAATTCGCGCCTGCGTTTCCCCGAACAGGGTTCCTCGATTCGGAATGCTCCCATATGCCGACAGGTCGATCTCGGCGCCGCTCTGGCAGTCGAGGTCTGCCACGCAACATTCGGCGAGAGCGATGGCCAATCCTCCGTCACTGCAATCATGCGCTGAGCTGACTGCTCCGGCGCGTATGGCTTCCAGCAGCGCCTCGATGACCTCTCTTTCCTTCTCGAGATCGCAGCCTGGAGGCGCGCCGAGCACCTCACCGTGAATGGTCGCAAGGTATTCACTGCCGCCAACCTCTCCGCCCATCTCGCCGAGCAGGAGCACCGCGTCGCCGTCGTGCTGAAACGTTGCGCGCGTGACGTGAGAGAGATCGTCGATCAATCCCACCATTCCGATCACAGGCGTTGGATACACCGCGCCCGACGGACTCTCGTTGTAGAGGGACACGTTGCCACCAGTCACTGGCGTCGCCAGAGCGCGACACGCCTCGCCCATCCCCGCAACGGCTTCCCTGAACTGATAAAAGACTTCAGGCCGCGTCGGATTGCCGAAGTTCAGGCAGTTCGTAATCGCCATCGGACGCGCGCCAGTGCAGGCGACGTTGCGCGCGGCCTCCGCCACAGCGATCCGTGCTCCGACGCGCGGCTCGAGGTAGACGTAGCGCCCGTTGCAGTCGGTCTTCACTGCGATGGCTTTGTTGGTTCCGCGAATCCGCAGAACCGCCGCGTCGCCACCGGGCCCTATCACGGTGTTGGTGCGCACCGTCGAATCGTACTGACGATATGCCCAGGACTTGCTGGCGATGGTCGGGGCCGACAGCAGTTTCTCGAGTGTCCAGACGGGGTCCTTCTCCTCGGCTCGCTCGGGAATGCTGAGCGGATCCGCTCCGCGCAAAGTCTTGATCGCGTCGGATTCGCGCGCATCCGGCGTATAGGACGGACAGTCCGTCACCAGCCTCGACCCCGGGAACTCGGCTACGACTCGCGTTCCTTCAGTTACGCGATATACCGGCTCGGCAATCACCTCTCCGATTACAGCAGCAGTCAGATCCCATTTGGTAAGTATCTCAGTCACGGCGTCCTCGTGGCCACGCTTGGCCACCACCAGCATCCGTTCCTGCGACTCGCTGAGGAGAATCTCGTACGGGCTCATTCCACTCTCGCGAGTCGGAACCTTGGTGACGTCAATGGTCACTCCGACATCACCGCGCTCGGCCATCTCGGCGGACGATGATGTGAGTCCGGCGGCCCCCATATCCTGAATGGCGACGATGTGCCCGCTCTTGATCAGCTCGAGGCTTGCTTCGAGCAGCAGCTTCTCAGTGAACGGGTCCCCCACCTGGATGCGTGGGCGTTTCGCGTCACTTGTTTCGGACAGATCCTCCGACGCGAACGACGCTCCGTGGATTCCATCCCTCCCGGTGCGCGCGCCCACCGCGATTATCGGATTCCCGATCCCCTCGGCCTTGGCGCGTATGAGGTCGTCCTCGTGGAGCAAACCGACGCACATCGCGTTCACGAGAGGATTGTTCTCGTAGGCCCGATCAAAGACGATCTCACCCGCTACCGTCGGAATTCCAACGCAGTTCCCATAGTCTCCAATTCCCTTGACGACGCCGGAGAAGAGGTAGCGCACGCGAGAGCTATCCAGACTTCCAAATCGCAGGGAGTTCAGCATCGCGATCGGGCGAGCGCCCATCGTGAACACATCGCGAAGGATTCCGCCCACACCAGTTGCGGCACCCTGATACGGCTCGACGGCCGAAGGATGATTGTGCGATTCGATCTTGAAGGCGACAGCGAGGCCGTCACCAATCGAGATCACGCCCGCGTTCTCTCCGGGTCCCTGAAGAACGTACGGCGCCTCGGTCGGGAGCGTCCTCAACACCGGTCGAGAGTGCTTGTAGGAACAGTGCTCACTCCACAGCGCGCTGATGATGCCGAGCTCGGTGAAGGTCGGCGTGCGGCCGAGCATCGCGACGAGCCGCTCGTATTCCTGTTTGGTGAGTCCGTGCTCGGCGACGAGAGCAGGGGTAATTGCTGGATCGCCCGGACGAGGAGTCACGACCGACACGTCAGGCTGCCACGTGAGCGAGAATCGATTCGAACAGTCTCACGCCGTCGGTCGAGCCAACGAGCGGGCTGCAGGCTCGCTCCGGGTGTGGCATCAAACCGAGCACGTTTCCGCCCTCGCTGATGATTCCAGCGATGTTGCGCTCGGAGCCGTTTGGATTGGCGTCCGCGCTGATATTTCCTCTGGCGTCCGCATACTTGAAGATAACACGGCCGTCGTTCTCCAGACGGTCGAGAACATCGCGTGAAGCAACGTATCGGCCTTCACCGTGGGCGATGGGAATTCTCAGAACCTCTCCGGTCTCATAGAGATTGCTGAAGATCGTGCCGGAGTTCTCCACCCGAATTCGCACCTGGGCGGAGACGAACTGCAGATGTGAGTTCCGCATCAACGCACCCGGGAGCAATCCTGCTTCGCAAGCAATCTGGAATCCGTTGCAGATTCCGATCACGAGTCCGCCGCTCCTGGCGTGTGCGACGACTTCCTGCATGATCGGACTGAATCGCGCGATCGCGCCGGCGCGCAGGTAATCACCGTAACTGAATCCTCCCGGGAGAACGAGGACGTCCGAACCCTGAAGGTCGTGGTCCTTGTGCCAGAGGTAGACTGCTTCCTCGCCCAGGATCTCCGTAACGGCGTGAAAGGCATCGTAATCACAGTTCGAGCCTGGGAAGGTGACGATGCCGAATCTCATGCGTGCACCGCCGACTCGATCTCGAAATCCTCGGTGACGGGATTTGCGAGCAGCTTCTCGCACATTTCCGTCACGGCTTCTTCCGCGGCGACGGCATCGTAGGCGTCCGCCTCAATGATGATGTACCTCCCGACGTGAACATTCTTCACCGAATTGAATCCGAGCGTATTGAGCGCATCGCTCACTGCCTTGCCCTGCGGATCGAGCAATCCTCTCCGTGACGTGATGTGAACGGCGATGCGGAACTTCGCCATCAGGGTTGTCCTCCAGTCGGACCGGGCGGTGGAATGTTGGTAGGCCCACCACGCGGTGGCTCATCGTGGCCGGGCGGGCGACGTCGTCTTCTCCGCCGGTGTGGACGCTGCCGCGCGGCTTCACTGCCTGCACCAACGACGCCAGCGGCAGTGAGAAGAATTGGCTCGTCGTCGTCGGAGATCACGGGCGAGTCGCCCACCGGGCGCCTGTCGAGCAGGCCGAAGATCACTGTCTTCGCGAGCCCATAGAGCACGTAACAGATGAGGGCAGGGAAGTAAAACTCTTTTCGGAGGAACAGAACGCCGATGAACGTTGCGACGACAACGAGCGTTCCCAGTATCTCACTGATCTTCTTGAACCCTACCGTTGGAATTGCGGGATAGGAGACGTTGCTGATCATGAGGAACGCGAGCAGCATCATCAGACCGCGCAGACCCGTCGTCCAGTTGAGGTCGCCGAGTACGGTCTGGTTGTAGAGCGGTGTCTGACTGAACCAGTAGTAGGTCGCGAGCGTCATTCCGGCGGCGGGACTGGGAAGGCCGTGGAAATATCTCTTCGCGCGCCCCGCCTGCTCGACGTTGAATCGAGCGAGTCTTATGACCGCGCATGCGGTGAAGAGGAAGGCAAAGATCCAGTCCCAGCCGTTTCTGTTGAGCACGGCGAAGTACATGATCATGGCCGGCGCGAGCCCGAATGTGATCGCGTCCACCAGCGAGTCCAGCTCTGAGCCGAAGCGCGACCCCGTTCCTGTTGCGCGCGCGACTCTGCCGTCGAGCGCATCGCATACTCCGCCGAACACGACGTAGAGCCCCGCCGTGTCGAACTCCCCGCGCGATGCCGCTACGATCGCGAACATCCCGAAGAAGAGGCTCGCCAGGGTGAACCCATTGGGCAGAATTATCACGCCGCGATTGCGTGGGCGCTCAGCCTCCGCCCTGGCGTGGTGCCGGCGAGCATGATCCGGCGGCAGCGTCTATGCGGTATCTCCCCCATCACCG
>JALYZH010000081.1 GCA_030948945.1 Gemmatimonadota bacterium
ATGCCACTCCAAGCAGGCTTGTTCTCCGAGTCGAGGACGCAGAGGCGGAACGTGTGAGGCCGCGCGGAGAAGCGAGCTACGATGTTTCGGTTCCGCGCGGGACTCGCCTCAGGCTGCACGCCGTCGCCGGAACTGTTACGGCCAGCGGGTCGCAGGGTGAGATCTTTGCGACGACTGTCGGGGGTCCCATCGACGTCAGCGGCGGCAGAAGACAGGTCGCCGTGGAATCGGTATCGGGGTCGGTCCGGGCAGCGCAGCTCTCCGGAGAGCTCCGCGTGCAGAGTGTGAGCGGGAATGTACGCGCCGAAAATGTCTCGGGACGCGTCGAAGCGTCGACCATCAGCGGAACCATCAGACTGATTGGCGCGCGAGCAAACGACATCCGCGCCCAGACGGCGAGCGGCGACATCGTATATGCCGGGCGGCTTGCTACGGGAGGGAGCTACGACTTCGAATCGCACTCGGGTACGATTCGCCTTACCGTCCCGCCCGGCTCGGGTGCCCAGTTCAGGCTCGATACATTTACCGGGATTGTCCAAACAGACTTCGCCGCTACGGCGGGTGCTGCCGGGCGGAACCCGAAGGGCGGACGCGTCGAGTTCACGATGGGAGACGGGCGGGCCAGAGTGACGGCCCGAACTTTCAGCGGACGCATTGTCGTCAAGAGTGACTCGGCTTCAATCATTCGGAGGGATTCAGCCCCAATCATTCGGAGGGATTCAGTCCCAATCATTCGGAGAGACACAGCCCCAACCCCTCGGAGAGATTCGGTCTCAACCACTCGAAAGGATTCCGTCTCAACTATTGAGAGACAATGATTGGGCGATAGCGTTGCACTCCCTCGCTGAGTGACCTCCGCGTAGCTTGCAGATCATCAACAGCCAACCGGTTTGACCTGCACCATGAGATTCGCCCACTCGTCCCTCGCGGTTCTGCCCGTATTGGCGTGCGCTCCGTCGCAGTTGCCGCGCGCCACACAATCCGTCGATCTCGTTGTCGCCAGTACGACCGATGTGCACGGGCGCGTAACGGCCTGGGACTACTACGCGAACAAATCCGAGACAATCCGCGGCCTCACCCGCGCGGCCACGATCGTGGATTCCGTCAGAGCCGCAAGTCCCGGTCGGGTGATCCTTCTGGATGCCGGTGATTTGCTGCAGGGGAATCCGCTGGCGTATGTTGCGGCGAAGATCTCGACGAATCGCGCCAATCCGATCATAGCGGCCATGAACGCAATGCACTATGACGCCTCTGCGATCGGCAACCACGAATACAACTACGGCGTTCCCTATCTCGACACCGCCGTAAAACAGGCGACGTTTCCGTTCCTCTCGGCCAACACTTACCGCCTCGATCCCGCCGACGTTCATGCATACAGTCCGTGGACTATCGTCGCTCGCGCCGGCATCAAGGTTGGAGTGGTTGGTGCCACGACTCCAGGCGTGACGCTGTGGGACGCCGAGAACATCAAGGGCCGCCTTCGCTTCGGGGACATCGTGCCGGCCGTGCGGCAGGCTGTTCAGGAAGCGCGCGGCGCCGGGGCGGACATCGTGCTCGTGACGGTTCACTCGGGCCTCAACGAGCCGTCGAGCTACGACACCGTGACGACGGGCGTGCCCAGTGAGAACGTGGCCGCGAGGATCGCGAGCGAAGTTTCCGGCGTCGATCTCGTTCTCTACGGACATTCGCACAAGGAAGTCCGCGGAGCCACGATCGGCCAGACTCTGCTCATTCAACCAAAGAACTGGGCGACGAGCGTCGACGTCGCTCACCTGACTGTTTCGCGGGTCGGCGGGGCCTGGCGTGTCACCGACAAGCGAAGTGATCTGATCCAGGCGGCAGGTCACGCAGAGGATATAGGGGTGCTGGCTGCTACAGCATCCATTCACCGTGAAACTGTGGCGTATGTCACCACGCCAATCGGGACCACCCCGGAGCGGTGGACCGCGGATTCTGCGCGCGTCAAGGACACTCCACTGATCGACTTCATTCTGGAGACGGAGCGCAAAGCGGCCGGGTCCGAGCTGGCTTCTACGGCTGCGTTCTCCACTGACGTTACCATGGGGCTGGGCCCGATAACCATCGCCCAGGTCGCGCAGCTTTACCCATACGAGAACACACTCCGCGCTGTGCGCATTACCGGCAGGCAGCTTCGTGACTACCTCGAATTCAGCAGCCGATACTACAAGACCCTTCCGTCTCCAACCGCCCCGCTGGAGACCGATCCGCAAGTGCCTGGTTACAACTTTGACATCGTGGCGGGCGTCGACTACGCAATCGACATTTCCAAACCGATTGGATATCGACTCACGCGCCTCGACTACAGAGGGGTGCCGGTTCGCGACACGGACACTTTCACGATGGCGCTCAACAACTACCGGCAGACAGGTGGAGGCGGCTACTCAATGTTGAGCGGAGCGCCCGTCGTGTACGACAAGCAACAGGAGATCAGGCAGCTTCTCATCGATGAAGTGAAACGGCGCGGAGTTCTGAAGCGGGAGGACTACTTCACGCCCAACTGGCAGCTCGTGCGAGGGCCGGGACTCGAGCTCAACGACCGCGGTGCAGCGGCGCCGCTGGTCAGATCGCTGCCGGTCGGGCCGGCCGCGTTCCCTGCCGGAGTCAGGTTTCTGCGCGTCATCGCCACCAATGATTTTCACGGCGCGCTGGAGCCACGGCCGGATGCTTCAGGAGTGAGACGCGGCGGCGCAGCGTACGTTGCGACAGCGTTGGACCGCGCCCGAAGAGAATGCCTACCGGGATGCGAAACTATTCTGGTGGATGCCGGCGATCTCTTTCAGGGGACGCTCGCGTCGAACCTGTCCTACGGGCGCCCAGTGGTCGAGTACTACAATAGAATGGGCTACGCCGCATCTGCTCTGGGAAATCATGAGTTCGATTGGGGGGTCGACACGCTTCGAGCGCGTATGCGTCAGGCGAGGTTCGGAATCTTCGGGGCCAACGTGCGCGACACCGCTGGCCGAGACGTGAAATGGATTCCGAATGACACCATAGTCACCCGCGGACGAATCAAAGTCGGTATCGTCGGAGTCTCGACGGTCAACACGCCCACGACTACTCGCGCCGCCAACGTCGTCGGCCTGCGCTTCGCCGATCCCGCGCCCATCGTTGACAGTATCGGCAGGGTGCTCAGGAGGCGGGGCGCAAACTTCATAATCGTCATCGCTCACGCCGGCGCGACCTGCGGTGGGGATGGAACGGGTGCCTGCAACGGCGAGATAATCGATCTGGCTCGAAAACTAAAAACGAAAGTCGACGCGATAGTGAGTGGCCACACCCACACGCTGGTGAATACCGAGATC
>JALYZH010000084.1 GCA_030948945.1 Gemmatimonadota bacterium
ACCTTGTAGCGGTCGGCCTGGCGCCAGACGGTCTCGGTCTGTGGCTCGACGCCGGCGACAGAATCCAGAAGCGTCACCGCACCGTCAAGAACGCGAAGCGATCTCTCCACTTCAACGGTGAAGTCGACGTGTCCCGGCGTGTCGATGATGTTGATCCGGTACTCTGTACCGTTCCGCATCCAGAACGTAGTGGTAGCGGCGGACGTGATCGTGATTCCGCGCTCCTGCTCCTGTTCCATCCAGTCCATCGTCGCGGTGCCTTCATGCACCTCGCCGATTTTGTGGGTCTTCCCCGTGTAGTAAAGGACGCGCTCGGTCATGGTCGTCTTCCCGGCGTCGATGTGGGCCATGATGCCGATGTTACGGTAGTGATCGAGCGGGGTGTGGCGTGCCATAATCTCTGGAAACTCTCTATGTAAGCAGCTCCAAACAGCTGGAGCCGGTGGTCACAATTCAACAAAAACGCGGGTGGACCGTGGCGTCCCTGAACGGGACCGGTATCCATCCGCTGCCGCCGGGTGCACCCGCAACTCTTTCACAGGTGGGGACTCGAGGCGCGCCGGCTCTGCTCTGAAGCACGTGACCGGCGATCAATTTTTATTTCAGGCAGGCGCGGTAAACCGCGTTCCGCCATAGCCTTGTAAACTTATTCCGAAACAGGCCTAAGTCAATGGACCGCCATCGGATTTCTAATGAAGTGATCGTGAGTGCTGAGCTGTGTATTCCAGCGCGGCGGCAAATGATCGTGCCGGATGTGACAGAGATGGTGCTTGCGGCGTCTTACTTTGTACTGTAAAGTACTCTATCCCTTTGAGACCAACCGAACCGATGCGATTTTCCGCCTCTGCCGTAGCTTGGACCGCCGCCATTCTCACCTCAGCGCTCGGCGCTGCAATTCTATTCTCCGCCTTGCCCGGTACCAACTGGCCGATATGGGTCGCCGCCGCGTCGGTATCTCTCATAATGTCACGGCTGGTGACAGCGCGCCGAGTGGAGACGCCCCTCTTCGTGCTCGTCGCCTGGGCCACCCTGCTGAGCGTAGGGTTTGCCCTCACTGCCAACGAGTTCTTCTACCTCCTGATCGTACTCAGCGACGCCATGCTGCTGGGACTCGCCACGATTACGCTCGGAGCGGAAAAGTGGAGCGACCTGTCGGCAAAGCTGCTGGTCGCCGTTCCCTTCCTCGCTCCGTTCCGGGTCGTCGCCGCTGCCGCCTACGAGGTGGCCGACGCACCGCGCTCGGTTTCCTCGCCACGCTCGCGCTCGCTGATCAAGGGCGCTCTGCTTTCCGTCCCGCTGGTGCTGGTACTCGTCGCGCTGCTCGGCAGCGCCGACCCCGTCATTCGCTGGAGCGCCGATCGCCTTTCAGCCTGGCTCCCCGACTGGTCGTTTCCGCCACGGGTGATGTTTTTCATTTTCCTTCTCACGCTCACCCTCGGCGCAAACTCCATCGCTCGCCGGCAGCTGGCTGTAAAGCTTCCGCAGTATCCGCCGCTCGGCGTCGCGTCCACGGTTGACCTGACGCAGCAGCGCATGATGCTGTCGAGCGCGGCAGTAGTGCTCTGGCTGTTCGTTCTACTACAAGCCTCATACTTCATACATTCGCCGCCGGTGGCCGTCGGGACCGGCGTTACGTTCGCGGATTTCGCACGACGCGGCTTCGGCGAGCTCTCGTTTGCCGCCACGCTCGTCGGCGCAGTCATTCTCGTCCTGGAGTACGCTCGTCCCGCCGATGCGACCGAGCGCGACCGCGCTGTCCTGCGCCGCCTTGAGCTGGCACTGGTCATCGCGCTCGAGCTTGTCCTCATCTCGGCGTTCCGGCGAGTGATCCTGTACGAGCAGGCCTATGGCTTCACCACGGCGCGATTGTTCGCGCAGTCTTACATGGTAGTGATGGCCCTGGCGCTCGCCGCTCTTGCGCTGGAAATCGGCAGAGGCACGATATCGATTGCCTTCGGCAGACGCGTCGCCGAGATCGCCCTCGGCGTTTTCACCGTTCTCGTGTTTTGGAACTTCGAGTCGTGGATCGTCGGGAAGAACATCGACCGTGCGGCGGTGACCGGAAAATTCGACGCTGTGTACTCGACTCGCCTTTCGCAAGACGCGATTCCGACCCTCGTGCGACGGCGCGCTGAGATTCCGCAACCGCAGCGGGATTCAGTGGAGTTGCGACTCGCTTGCAAGCCGCGCCCCGCGGAGCGCCGCTGGTTCGAGTGGAATCGGAGTGAAAGCGCGGCGAAGCGCGCCCTTGAAAGCTGGCGCGGTCCACAGTGCCCTGCGCAGCTCAGGCCGTAGCAGGATCGCGGCTGCGGCCGTAGCGCATCAATAGAAACAAAACGGTCTCTGCTACGAGCATCGCCGCCATCGCCACAACTTCCTGCCTCGTCGAGGCCGTCATCAGCCACACGACGATCCCGCAGGCGATGACCGGAATCACCGGTCCCCCGGGAACCTTGAACGGAACCGCTCCTCCGTCCCGGATGTCGCGCCGCTGAAGCTGAATGGTAGCCAGGCAGCAGATGAGGTACACGATGAGTGTCGAAATCACCGAGAGGACGATGAGCTTTTCAAACGTTCCGCTCAGCGCGAAGCCGACGCAGAACACAGTGTGCGTGAGAATGGCGACGTGCGGAGTCAAATACCGCGGGTGGACGGCGCCAGTCGCCGCGGGTAGGAGCCGGTCCCGCCCGAGAGCGTAGATGCCGCGTGGTGCCGCGAGCACGTCACCAGCGACATAGCCCAAAGTCGAAACCGCCGTCCCCAGAATCACTAGCATCTGGCCCCCGCTACCAAGCAATCGCTTCGCGGTCTCGGCGAGTGGCGCCTTCGTATTCGTGGCGAGCTCGGCACCCAGCACGCCCTGCGCAACGATCTGGATGGCTATGTAGATGAGTGTCACGAGAGCGAGGGTAGCGAAAAGCGCCCGCGGAACTGTTCGGGCCGGCTCACGCACCTCACCGCTCGGCGTGAGCGCCGACTCGATCCCGATAAAGGCAAAGGTGAGGATTACGGCGGTGCGCGCAATTTCGCGAGTCGGCGGCAATCCCGTCCAGGCAAGGTTTCTTGCATTGATGGCGAACAGCCCGACGCCGACCAGGATCAGGAGTGGCGTCAGCTTCGCTGCCGTCACCGTCTGCACCACGGCGCTTCCCATCTTTACTCCACGAATATTGATCGCCGCGAGAACAGCGTAAACGAGGATTAGCGAGCCACTCCGGATGACTGGGTCTCCGAACCGCGGAGAGATCTGCGAGAGCGTGTCGGCGAAGATGTTGGCGACGCTGGCGCTGGCGAGAACCGTCGAGAACCAGAGCGTCATCGCGACGACGAATCCTATGAACGGACCGAATGCGACTTCCGCATATGCGTAGGTGCCGCCCGACAACGAGACCCTGCTCCCTGCATCTGCGAAGCAGAGGACGATCGTCCCGATCACCATGGCGCAGATGACGTACACGAACGGAGCGAATCCGCCGACCCGCGCGGCCACGGTTGCGGGGAGCACGAAGATCCCCGCGCCTATCATATAGTTGACCATGCCCGCGGTGAGGCCGCGGACGCCTACCGCCCTTACCAATCCCTCGTCAGTGGTCATCCCTTCCGCATGAAGTCCGCGAGCAGCTCGTGGAAATGGTGTGTGCCCACTTCGCGCCGCTCTGAATACCGGCCGCGATCGTAGAGTCGCGATCGCACTCCGCGCTGTACCGACTCGACCACCTCTTCGTCCTCCATCTCCACTCGATGGAGCCCGGTTCCGACTCCGCTCTCACGCAATGCGGCATTCCATACATAAGAATGGAATGCGACTTTGGTGCGACCAGCGCTCAATGGAGTCACCAAGTTGAGCGACAGCCCCCACGGATAAAAGTTGAACATGATGTTGGGGAACAACCAGAAGTAGAACGCACCCACGCGCTCCTTTGAGTTCGGATGGTTTTTTGGAAGATCGAAGGCGGGCTCGCCCGGCTTGGAGATGCCGAGCTGGAGATTCCCCCAGCGGAATCTCTCGGTCCTGTAGCCCGAGTAATCCAGCTTCTCCGCGAGGCCGGCGTGCACGTAAGGAATGTGGAACTCTTCCAGATAATTATCGCAGTAGAGGGCCCAGTTGGCGTTGATGAGATAGTCCGTCGACGTCGCAGCATCGCGAGTGAACTCGTCGAGCGGCATCCACGACACTCGTTCACGTACTGGACCGATCCATTCATCGAAACTCATATCTGGTGCAACACCGCTGAAAAGAAGCGGCCCGAGTCGCTCGAGTTTCAGTTGCGGCAGGTTGTCCTTCTCCGACGGAAAGCCAACCGTCGTATCGAACTCGGGCATCGACACGAACTTGCCGTCGAGCGAAAACTTCCGGCCGTGATATCGGCAACGTAGAGAGCGGGCGTGTCCTTCGCCTTCAACGACTATGGCGCCACGGTGGGTACACACGTTCGACAGGCAGCGAACCGTTCCTTCATCATCGGACGTGAGGACGAGCGGCTCGTTGAGACATCCGTCGAGAAGCGTAAACGGCAAGACACGACCCGGTGCCTTCACACGCGCTGCGTCTCCGACCCATTGCCAGCTGCGCGCAAAGACGCGGTCCTTCTGCAGCTCGAAGTAATCAGCGTCGGAGTATACGCGCGCCGGCAGCGTCGACGCCCGGCGGATGTCCTTATCGATCTCGAAGTCGCGCGGAGTCATGCCGCGAATCTAAGTTCGGGCTGTACTCACGCCAGTGTCGTCAGCGTTCCAGCGCTGACTTTGACTACAGCTTACAAAGTCCGCCGTAGGTTTCCGGCCTGCGATCCCGATAAAACTGCCAGACGTTGCGTACCTCGCGGATCTTGTCCAGGTCGAGCTCCGCGGTAATCAGCTCGTCGCGATCCCGACTCGCCTGCACCAAAATCTGCCCGCGCGGATCGCAGAAGTAGCTCTGCCCGTAAAACTCGCCGATGCTCCACGGCTTTTCCGTTCCGACGCGATTGATCGCGCCCACGAAGAACGCGTTTGCCACGGCATGCGCTGGCTGCTCGAGCTTCCACAGGTATTCCGAAAGTCCCGCGACGGTTGCCGAGGGATTGAACACGATCTCCGCACCGTTCAGTCCCAACTCTCGCGCACCCTCGGGAAAATGGCGGTCGTAGCAGATGTACACCCCGATATCGGCGTACTGGGTCTTGAACACCGGATATCCGAGATTACCGGGCTTGAAATAGAACTTTTCCCAGAAACCCGGCGCGGTGTGGGGGATGTGGCTCTTCCTGTACTTTCCAAGATACGTGCCATCGGCGTCGATGACGGCGGCGGTATTGTAATAGACCCCCACCCCATCCTCTTCATAAATCGGGGAGATGATCACCATCGAGTACTTCTTCGCAACTTCCTGCATCAGGTGGGTAGTTGGCCCATCCGGAATTTTTTCAGTCGCGTCGTACCAGCGCGTATTCTGCTCGGCACAGAAGTACGGCCCGGTGAAGATCTCCTGCATGCAGATGATCTGCACGCCCTGCTTTCCGGCCTGATCGAGAAACTTCATGTGCTTCTCGATGTTGGCTTCGCGAATCTTCTCGAGCGGCTCGTCGACCGGGCACGCATTCGACGCCTGAATCAGGCCGCATTTGACTACACGAGGCATCCAGCTCTCCCTATGATTTTGTATTGACGGGCACGTCCACTTCGCGACGCATCAGCAACCAGTAAATAACGAAGCTGAGCGCAAAGGTGACGAACCAGGCGTACGAGTAGAGTTGATCGAAGAAGTTCGGCTCCGCCACTCTGCCTCCCGGCGTGATAGCAGCCCGGAGAAATCCCGGAGCAACGGGAAGAATGGAGAGAAAGAGCGCTATCACCGCGCGCGGGTTGAAGCCACTCCAGTATTTGTAGCGCCCGTTCATCCGAAACAGGTCGTCGACATCCAGCCGCTGCTTCCTCAACAGCCAGTAATCACAGATGAGAATTCCGCCCAGCGCACCCATCAGACTGGAGTAGCCGATCAGCCAGGTGAAAATGTACGCGCCCGCCCCTGCGTAGAGCTTCCACGGCATCATGAGAATGCCGATTATCGCGGTGATGATTCCACCGGTGACAAAGCTGATTCGCTTCGGGCTAAGGTGTGAAAAGTCGTTCGCCGGAGAAACGACGTTGGCCGCCATGTTCGTGTGAAGCTGTGCCGCGAGAACGACCAGCGCCGCAAAGATTATCAGGACTGGACCGCCGATCATGGTTACGAGCACGACAGGGTCCCATACCGCTTTGCCGAAAATCACGATCGTCGCACTCGTCACTGCGACACCTATGAAAGCAAACGTCGTCATTGTCGTCGGTAAACCGAGGGCCTGGCCGGTCACCTGCGATCGCTGACTCTTTGCGTATCTGGTGAAGTCGGGAATGTTGAGGCTCAGCGTCGCCCAGTATCCGACATTCGCTGTAAGCGCCGGCGGAAACAGCTTCCAGAACGAAACGTTCTGAGTCTTTCCCTGCAATCGCTGTGATTCCGTCAGGATGTGGCCCAGGCCGCCGCCGTGCCGGATTCCCCACAGCAGCAGTAGGATTCCACCAGTGAGAAGGAAAGGTGCGGCGTAGCTGCCAAGTATTTTGATTCCCTCGATGCCCCTCGCGATGATCGCGACCTGAAGCAGCCAGAACAATGCGAATGCAAGCGCGACGCCCCCGACGACACTGCTCCAGCCAGGCCATGCCGCAACGAAAAGTGTGTTCAGCGCGAGCGCGCCGATCCACGTCTGAATCCCGAACCACCCGCAGGCGACGATCGCCCGCAACATCGCCGGAATGTTTGCGCCGCGTACGCCGAAGCTTGCCCGGCACATCAC
>JALYZH010000109.1 GCA_030948945.1 Gemmatimonadota bacterium
CCGCTGAGCAGAAGGTCTTCAACGTCTTCGCACCCAAGACCGCCGACGTCAGAGCCACCCTCATGGCCTACTCGCTGGAGCTCAAGAAGACGGTGAAACCGAACTTCACGGTTGAGCCCGCCTGGCGTGAGGAATTCTATCGCCGGCTCCAGGCGAAAGGTGTGACGGTCGATCACGCACAGTACGAGGCTGCAGGCCCAGAGATCGATCGCCTTCTCAGCAACACTGTCGCCCGGCTCGCTTTCGGTGATTCCACCGCTAAGCGTCGCGGCATCCCGGAAGACAGCCAGCTGACGCACGCGATCGACGTCCTCAGGCAAAGCCGGTCCCAACAGGATCTGTTCGCGATCGCCCAGCGGGAGCAAGCCACTGCCTCCGCGCGTCGATAAGCTTAGGCCGCGCGAACAAAACTCCGGCGGGACACAATCCCGCCGGAGTTTTTTTCTCTGGGAGCGAGTAGCTACGGCCAGCGATGTTTGTCGGAGTACGGAACTCCAAAGAACCCTCGCAACACCGGTCCCGGATCGGCAGAGCGCACGACTGCATCCAGCTTGTCGCCGAGTGGAACGGGTCGGGTGAACTGCCGGTAGCGTCGGTAGCCGTGGCAGAAGCACAGCGGTCCCTTCCGTGAGATGTCGCCGAGCAGGATGTCCGGCTCGCCGAAGATGGTCATGGCGTAGAAAAAGTTGAGCGTACGCGGCTTGGGTAGATCACTTTGCACCACGTTCCTCGGCATGTTGCCGTGCTTCCCCCACTGAACGTCGATTCGGACCTGCGACTTTGGCCACGGCGTATGAAGGATCTGTCCGTGCCAGTACGTCCATAGATCGGTCGGCGCGTAAGTCGAATCGTAGCCAACCCATAGCACCTCCTCATCGGTCGGAACCGTGAATGGTATCCACGCCCCGTGGATGTCGTCGCGCCACAGCAGATGGTAGGCGATAACCCGTCTGGAGGGGTGCAGAACCGCCACGACCCTCTCGAGCGGGAACGTTTCATCGCGCTGCAGGTATAAGACCGGTGCCAAGCGCCGTGCCAGCTGCGCTCCGCTATCCGTGGGAGCGAGGGCATCGGGCAGATTGGCCGGTCGGAGCGGGATGTGGGCGTGGGGGCCGCAAGCTGTGAGCAACCCGAGCACCAGCCCGATGCGGACCCGCTCCTGATTGAGGATGGCTGTTCCCTTCAATGAATGGCCATCAAAGTTCACCCAGGCAGCGCTCGAGTGCACTGCTGCGTAGAGGTAATCGGAGACACATATGCGCAAGCCACGTCCGAATGCGTACAATCCCGCTCAAGCACTCTTTCTCATCAGCAACGATCGTCACGGATCTCCCCTGAGCTGTCCTTCGTGCTCAGGCTCGATCGAACGTGATCCCGGCCAGATTCCGCCTCCGCCCTACACGCACGTAACACTGCGCTGCAAGAGCTGCGGACGATCGGCACACTACGTCGCTGGAGCAGCGTAAGAGTCCAGTTCGTTGCACAAAACTTGCCCTCCTCTCCAATCGCCGGATGGATAGTGCGTCACACGGGACGAAATATCCGGCGAAGCGAGGCGTTCCTCCACGCTCGCTAGCCTATGGTAGATGCTCTACAGATTGCCCCGCGGGGAGAGGATAGTTAAATGGCACGCATCACTGGGACGGTCAAATGGTTCAACGACGCCAAGGGATTTGGCTTCATTTCGCGTGAGGGGGGACCGGACGTATTTGTGCATTTCAGCGCAATCGGCGGATCCGGATTCAAGTCTCTCGCCGAGGGCGACAAGGTCGAGTTTGAAGTCGTGCAGGGCCAGAAAGGACCACAGGCAGCGGACGTAACGAAAGTCAGCTGATCCGCGCAACGATGAAAAGCCCCGTTCACCGGGGCTTTTTTTGTGCAGTATGGCCATCACATAATTGGTTTTCCACAGCCGGCATATGAGTTGCTTCCTTCCACACCGTCGATACCTCACTTCGAGTCGGGGGTGCGTGGATGGCTGCAATCTGGAAAGGCTCGTTGACATTCGGGCTGGTGAATATCCCGGTGGAGCTGAAGACTGCCGTCCGAGCCGACCATATCAGCTTCCGGCTCCTCCACGAGGAAGATCTCTCACCGGTCAAGTACGAGCGGGTGTCTCAGGCCGACGGTGAGCCGGTTCCGTGGAACGAGATCGTCAAAGGCTATGAATATGAAAAAGGGAAATTCGTCGTGCTCACCGACGCGGATTTCAAGACCGCTGCGCTCGAGCAATCGAAGACGATCGACATTCTCGATTTTGTGAAGCAGGACGAGATCGATCCGCGCTATTTCGAGACGCCATACTACCTGGTCCCCACCAAAGGCGGTGAGAAGGCGTACGCACTTCTTCGCGAGGCGATTCGCAGCACTGGATCAATCGGTATCGGAAAGATCATCATCAGACAGACCCAGCACCTCGCCGGTGTCAAAGTCGTTGGCGATGCACTCGTGCTCGAGATCATGCGATTCGCGCAGGAGCTCGTCGACGCGAAGGAATTCAATTTCCCCGGTCGTGATGCCGTGAGACCCCAGGACCTGCAGATGGCGGAGCAGTTGGTTGAAAACCTGGCGGAGCCATTCGATCCCACTCGCTACACCGACGACTATCGCGCGAATCTGATGAAGGTCATCAAGGCCAAGATGAAGGGTAAGAAACCCAAACTCGAGGGACCGGAGGGTGAGACTCCGGACAGCGGCGTTCTCGACCTGATGTCGCGACTACGCGCGAGTCTCGAGGAAGGTAGCGGCAAGAAGGGAGTGGTTCGCGCCAAGAAAAAAGCTGTGGCGGCTGGTCGTAAACCTTCCAAGCCCAAGAAAAGACAGACCGCGTAGAGCGGGGTCATGGCCGTAAAGACGAGCGGGAGCTCCGCCCACAGCGCTCGCGCCCAGCTTACCGAATACCGGCGAAAGCGCGATTTCGCGAGAACACAGGAACCGTCGGGCGAGGCGTCAGCCTCACCCCTTCGCATGGGGCGACTCCGCTTCGTCATACAGAAGCACGCAGCGAGTCACCTGCATTTTGACCTCCGGCTCGAGCTCGACGGGGTCATGAAGAGCTGGGCAGTTCCAAAAGGCCCCAGCCTGGATCCCTCGGTCAAACGGCTCGCGATGCAGGTCGAGGATCACCCGATCGACTACAACACCTTCGAAGGCACGATCCCGAAGGGCGAATATGGTGGCGGCACAGTGATGCTGTGGGACTGCGGGACATACTCGGCCGACGCCGTGACCTCGCCCGAAGAAGAAAAGGATGTCATACGTGAAGGGCTGAGACGCGGCGACCTCAAGGTCACTTTCCACGGCGACAGGCTCCACGGCTCATTCGCCCTGGTTCGCATGAAATTCGCGCGCGATGGCTCCTCGTCCAAGCCACAGTGGCTCCTGATCAAGCATCGCGATGAATTCGCCAGCGACGACGATGTGGTCGCGGAGAACATGACGTCGGTGGAGACCAATCGTACGATGGAAGAAATCGCCTCGGGCAACGACAAAGTCTGGAGAAGCAATCGCGAACCGAAGAAGCCCGTCGCGAAAGAATCGTCGGCGAAGTTCCCCAGCAAGACGAAAGGAGCGAAAGAATCGTCGGCGAAGCTCCCTACGTCACTGGAACCGATGTACGCCAGCATCGGCAGCGAAATACCCGGAGAAGGGTGGACGTTCGAGCCCAAGTACGATGGAATCCGGGTCCTGGCCTACGCGACGCCAATCGACGTGAAGCTCGTCACCCGCAACGGCAAGGACAAAGCGCAGCAGTTTCCCGAGATCGTCGCGGCGTTGAAGAAGCTGGCGTCCAGGACGAAGCGATCGTTCGTGCTCGACGGCGAGATCGTCGCCCTCCATGACGGAGAGCCGGCGCGCTTCCAGGAGCTGCAAAGTCGCATGCACGTGAAGGAGTCGCACATGATCGAGCGACACTCATCTTCTACGCCCGCCGCTCTAATCCTCTTTGACATGCTGGTTGACGGCGACGAAGTACTGGTCAAGGAGCCGTGGTCGGAGCGCCGGGCGCGCCTCGTCAAGCGTGTCGGGAAGCACGTCTCGAAACAGATCCGGATTACCGAGTCGGTGGAGGGCGACGGAAAGAAGATGCTCGAGAAGGCTCGTCGTCAGGGCTGGGAGGGGATCATCGCCAAGCGAGTTGACTCTCGTTACGAGCCCGGCAACCGGTCACGCACCTGGCTCAAGCTGAAGATCGAGTTCAGGCAGGAGTTCGTGGTCGGCGGCTACACCGAGCCGCGGAACAGCCGCGCGCACATCGGCGCGCTGCTGTTGGGGTACTTCGACCATGAACGGTTCATTTACGTCGGACATACCGGTGGTGGCTTTACGCGGCAAGGTCTGGAAGAGATGCATAGTCGCCTCAAGCCTCTCGAACGAAAGACTTCTCCCTTTCAGGAAACGCCCAAGACCAACGAAAGAGCCCACTGGGTGAAGCCTGAGGTTGTCGTCGAAGTCAAATTCAGCGAGTGGACCGCAGACCGCCGCCTTCGCCAGCCCATCTTTCTCGGGGTGCGCGACGACAAGGATCCGAAAGAAGTCGGTTTGGAGGGCGTCAGCGTTCAGAGAAAATCGACACGCGGGGATGCTGTAGCCAAACGACCGGCGAGTCTCAGCGTCGCCGCCCGCGCCAAAACGGCAGCGAAGGCCTCACCACGAAAGGCCACGCGACGGGTTTCGTCAGGTAGAGCGCCGACAAAGAGCGACACGACCTCCTTGCTCGCTCAGCTAACGGCAATCGAAGAGAAAGGCGGCGACGGCCTCCTCGACTTCGGGGGCGGCAAGACCCTCAAGATCTCCAACCTCGACAAGATTTTCTTTCCGAAAGAGAAGTTCACGAAGGGAGACGTCATGCGTTATTACGCCCGCATCGCTGACTTCATCCTGCCGACCATGCAGGATCGCCCCCTCGTTTTGAAGCGGTTTCCCAACGGAATCAACGGCGAGGCCTTCTACCAGCAGAAAGCGTCGGAGACTACCCCGCCAGGAGTACGGGTGGAGGTGACAGAAACCGACAGCGGAGAAAAACAGCTGCGCTATGTTGGCGGAGACCTTCTCACCCTTCTCTATACCATCCAACTGGGCGCCATCTCCGTCGACCCTTGGCATTCCCGCATTCAATCGTTGGAGTACGCGGACTATACGATCATCGATCTGGATCCGGGGCCGCGAGCGAACTTCGCCCGCGTCATTCAGGTAGCCCGCTGGGCCAAGGAGGCCATTGACGGGTTTGGATTGCACGCGGCAATCAAAACTTCCGGTTCGACAGGGTTACATATCTATCTACCTCTCCCGCCACGCACGCCGAACGAAGCAGCGACCATCGTCGCGCAGATGATCGCGACCAAGGTCGCCGATGCGCATCCGAAGGAAGCAACGATCGAACGCTTCATCAAAGCACGCGGAGGCGCAACGGTGTACGTCGATTACCTGCAGAACACCCAGGGTAAGACCGTTGCGGGGGCCTACAGCGTACGGGCCAAGCCTGGCGCGACCGTCTCGACGCCTCTCAAATGGAGTGAGTTGACCGACAATCTCGACCCGCGCGCGTTCCACTTGGGGAACGCCCCTGAGCGCTTCGAAAAGATTGGAGATATTTGGAACGAAGCGATGAGGAAGAAGAATTCGCTCCGGACGCTCGTCTAGAGGAGGCTACCGCCCGCCGTTTCCTACTTTACGGAGAGGAAGCTCCATCTGTCCGCCTTCGACCTCACCCTGCTTGGAGGAATCGCCGAAGATCGGATCGCTCGACTCGTCGACCATGTGAGTGAGCTTATAATAGAAATGAAGCGCGTGGATCGGTGCCATGAAGCTTCGGTTGCCAGCTCGGGAGATGGCAACTGCTTCCTCGCGCACTCTACGGGGAAGATCACGAGCCGCGGGGAGTGCGAGGAGTCGCTGTATTTCTGTGCTGTCTCGTGCGAGCAGAGCTGCGCACAAACTATCCAGATACGCCAGCATCGCTACCGGGCTCCCTTTTCAGAGTGTCGACCCTTAGGTACACATTGCAACTAATACACCGCAGCCGCAAGGGGTTCCTAGGGGGTCCCGGTTCAAGGATAGAGAAAGTCGAACCGCACTCCCCTGTGAGGCCTACGCCTTTTCTTCGGGGCATACCGAAAAAGTTGGGCGGGTCGACCTCTCCCTTCACTGCGCCATTCGTCTGTAGGTTCGACGAGCCAGGCGGCCTGAAGGGCACGTCTAAAGCTGGCTTTGTGCAACCGTTTCCCCAGCAGCAACTCGTACATCTGCTGCAGCTCGCTGAGCGTAAACGTCGATGGCAGAAGCCTGAAGGCGATCGGGGCCTGATCGAGGCGTCCTTGCATGGTTCGCATTGCGGCTTCGACAATCGCGCGTTGCCGGGGAGAGAGGGGGGGCAGGTCTCGCATCGGAAACCAGGTGTAACCCGCGCGGGGAGAAGCAGTTTCGTGCGGAACCAGTCCAACGAATGCGACGGACATTTCCGAATCACTCGGATGTCTTTTGGCGTCCCCGAACGCGCCGATCTGTTCGACCCAGATCGGAGGATCTCCCAACGCATCCTGCGCTACCCGCGCTCCCCCAGACTCGAGAGTGTCGCCCGTTTGGGGAGCGCGCCACGGAAGGGACCATCGCTCGCGCTCGGTCGAGCTGCGAGAGAGCAGAATCGCGAGCTCGTTCCCCATCGCTGTCACCAGCACGAAGTCAGTGCTGTACAGGTTGGTCTTGGGAGAGCGTTCGCGCATGGTCATGCGAATTAGTCACTATTTGCGACTAAAGTCAAGACCGCATCTGAATTTTTTGTGGATGACGTCCGCAATTATTCGCGAATCGTCTCGAGGAGGGCGACCCCTGATATATGAGTCGCTCGCTAAGTCGTCAACAGAAAAAAATCCGAATCGAAATCCACTCTTGCATCAATTGATTCGACGACAAACAAGCGTCGTTCAATTCGAAACTGGTGCTCTCTCGATTCCCATTCCGCGACCCGCATATGGCGGGATGCTGATCGGTAAGTGACCGGAAATCGCTGAACTACCGCGCAATGCTCGGGCCGCAGCAGTCTGAGAAACCGGAAACCCACCCCACGCAACGAGATAAGTACCGACCC
>JALYZH010000126.1 GCA_030948945.1 Gemmatimonadota bacterium
AGCTCGCTGATCTTTCCGCTGATCGTCCGCGGAATGTCTTCCACCTGGATGATCTTCTTCGGCACGTGGAGCGGCGTGGTGTTCTCCCGCAACCGCGATGAGATGCGCTCACGCAGACCATCATCGAGCGTGACGCCGGGCTGCAGTTTGACGAAAAGCACAATGCGAACGTCGCCGCTGGAACCGCCATCCGTCTCCTGCCCCACCGCTACGCTTTCCACTACTTCGGGCAGCTGCTCGACCTGCCTGTAGATCTCCGCGGTTCCGATCCGCACGCCACCCGGATTGAGGGTGGCATCGCTCCTTCCATAGATGATGTATCCGCGGTGCCTGGTGATCTCTGCCCAGTCTCCGTGTCGCCAGACGCCCGGGAAGTAATCGAAGTAAGCGGCTTTGTATCTCTCGCCATCCGGGTCGTCCCAGAACGCGATCGGCATGCTGGGAAATGGCCGCGTGCACACCAGTTCGCCGGGAATGAGCCTGGCCGGGCGGCCACGGTCGTCGAACACGTCGACCGCCATGCCGAGCCCCGGCGTTTGAATCTCTCCGCGATAGACGGGGAGAATCGGGTTGCCGAGCACGAAGCAGGAGATGATGTCGCTGCCGCCGCTGATGCTGGCGAGGTGCACATCCGCTTTGATCTTCTTGTAGACGTAGTCGAAGCTGTGGTGCGCGAGCGGACTTCCCGTCGAGAGGATTGCCTTGACCTTTGAGAGGTCGTGGTTCTTGCGCGGCTCCATCCCGCTTTTCTCGAGGAGCGCCAGGTATTTCGCGCTGGTGCCGAAGATGGTTATTCCCTCGCGATCGACCATCTTCCACAGAATCTCGGGACTCGGAGACAGAGGAGCGCCGTCGTAGAGGACGATCTTCACGCCGACGGCGAGCGAGCTGACGAGCCAGTTCCACATCATCCAGCCACACGTCGTGTAGTAGAAGATGCAGTCTTCGCGCTTCAGGTCGGTGTGAAGGATCAGCTCCTTGAGGTGCTGGATGAGTGTGCCGCCGGCGCTGTGCACCATGCACTTGGGCAGTCCGGTCGTGCCGGAGGAATACATGATGTAAAGCGGATGATCGAACGCAAACCGCTCGAAGCCCGGCGGCTTCACCTCGAAGTGCTGCGTCTCCTCGCGCCTGATTCCCTCCGGTGGAGTCTTCCTCAGGATCCCAGCCGGAGGCGTTTTCCTGGACACTCCTTCAGGGGGCGTTCGTCTGGTAGCCGCGATCTCCCATTGCGCGACGATGAACCGCGACCAGAGCATTCCTTTCCGCACGCCCTCCAGATCCGGGTGCTGCTTTCTGTACGGCGTGACGACGACGTGCTCGAGCGACGGAATCCTGAACGCGATCTGCCTCAGGCGCGGCAGAAGGTCGATCTCCTTGCCGTTGTACAGATATCCATCGGCGGCGAACAACACCTTCGGCTCGATTTGACCGAAGCGATCCATCACGCCCTGCGCGCCGAAATCGGGTGAGCACGATGACCATATGGCGCCGAGCGATGTCGCGGCGAGCATCGCGATCACCGCTTCCGGTATGTTTGGGAGCCAGCCCGCGACTCGATCGCCGGGCTGCACACCGGCGACGTTGAGCGCGAGGGCGAGTGTTCCCACGGCCTCGCGCAGCTCCTTGAACGTGAGCGTGCGCTGGTGTCCTTCCTCGTTCCACGAAGCCAGCGCCGCCGCGTCGTCGTTGAAGCGGAGAAGGTTCTCCGCGAAATTGAGGCTCGCGTCGGGGAACCAGCGCGGCCCTTTCTCCGGGTCAGGCGGTCCCATGTTGTCGAGGCCAACTCCAACGCGCTCGGCGCCGCCGCCGGTGCCGCGGTGTCCGACGATTCCGCAGAATCTCCAGATGAGCGACCAGAATCGTTCCGGATTATTTACCGACCACTCGTGGAGCTGCCAGTACGAATCGGCCGAATAATCGGGCACGGGCGGGCCGCCGCGCTCCTCCACGTATCGAAGGAACTCGGTCATGTTCGCCTTGATGACGCGCTCGGGCGAGGGTGTCCAGAGCGCCTCGCTCATTTCGACTTCAAGCCTCAGCTCGTGGGAGGATTGAATTGCGCGTGCTGCCCCTGCAGCCACGACTTGTGGTAGTTCGGATCCTCTATTTCCAGCGCCTGCTTGGCGACCTTGAGCGGACGAAAGCTGTCCATCATCACCGCCAGCTCGTCGGTGTACTTGGCGCCGATGCTCGCTTCGGCGCGGCCGGGGTGCGGGCCGTGCGGGATGCCATCGGGGTGGTGCGTGATGCTGCCGAACTCGATTCCCTTCCGACTCATGAATTCGCTCGACGCATAGTAAAGAACCTCGTCGGAATCCACGTTGCTGTGATTGTACGGCGCCGGCACAGCCTCAGGATGGAAGTCGTACGGACGCGGGCAGAATGAGCAGACGACGAATCCGTCGCCCTGAAAAGTCTGGTGCACCGGCGGCGGCTGGTGGACGCGGCCGACGATCGGCTCGAAGTCGTTGATGTTGAAAGCCCACGGATAGAAGTAGCCGTCCCAACCCACGACGTCCAGCGGGTGGTGGTCGAGCGTGATCTCGTTGATCCCGTCGTACTGCTTCACGAGAATCGGAAAATCTCCCATTTCGTCGATGGGCTCGACGAATGTCGGACGCCGGATGTCCCGCTCCGAATAAGGCGCACCCTCTATCAGCTGTCCCATTTCATTGCGATAGCGCTTGGGCCAGCGTACGTGTCCCCTGCTCTCGAAGATCACCAGCTTCGGCTGCTGCTCGGCGTTCAGGTCGAAACGATACCGGTGCAGGATCCCGCGATGGATGACGAGGTAGTCGCCTTCGTGGAATGGCAGTACTCCGTACGAGCTCTCGAGAACTCCCTTACCCTTGCTGACGTACACCAGCTCGTCGGCCTGCGCGTTCCTGTAGAAATGCGCGTCGTTCTCGTCGGGCTCGACGTAGAGCATCGCCACATCCTGATTGAACAGGAGAGGAATTCTGTCGAGGGTCGCGCTTCCACCTTTCTTCACGCGCGAGGTCAGGAAATGTCGGTGATGAAGCGTCTGATCCGGATCCGCCTCGAACTTCATCTCTCTCACGCGACGCACGGACTTTACAGTCGTCGGGGGATGGATGTGGTAGAGGAGCGCCGACGTCCCGATGAATCCTTCGTGCCCGACTAGCTCCTCAGCATAAATGCCGCCGCCGGGCTTCTTGAATGCGATGTGTCTCTTGCGGGGAATCTGTCCGAGTGTGTGATAGATCGGCATGGTCTACAGG
>JALYZH010000131.1 GCA_030948945.1 Gemmatimonadota bacterium
CGTTAATAATGTCTTCCCGCTCGGCGCCGCGCGAGAGATCGGCGACCGGATGTGCGAACCCTTGAAGAATCGGTCCCAACGCCCGCGCACCGCCAACGCGCTGCACCAGCTTGTAGGCGATGTTACCCGCGTCCAGCGTCGGAAAAACTAATACGTTGGCTCGTCCAGCAAGCGGACTGGAGGGTGATTTCCGGGCGGCAACCTGGGGAGCCAGCGCCGCATCACCTTGCAATTCTCCGTCCACCAGGAGGTCGGGCTGCCGTGACCGGATTATCGCCAGCGCTTCGAGCACCCGGTCGACGCTCTTTCCCTTTGCGCTCCCATGAGTGCTGAAGGAAAGGAGAGCGACTCGCGGCTCGTCGCCAACGATTAGCCAACGGTCCGCGGCGGCCGCGATCGCGATGTCCGCGAGGTTCTCGGCGGTCGGGTACGGAACCACCGCACAATCGGTGAACGTCAGGACTTCGTCTCCGTTTCCCGAAGATACGACCATGTAGAAAGCGCTCGACGCTATGCGCACTCCGGGGGCCAGTCCGACATTTCGAATCGCGCTGCGCAAGACTTCCGCAGTAGTGTATACCGCACCCGCCACGCACACATCCGCTTCACCGTTCGCCACCATTTGGTGGGCGAACTCGAGCGTCGAAACTCTGCCTGAGGAGACCGATGCGTGCCGCGATTGCCCGGGACTGTTGCTGTCGCCACCCTCCACTACGAGCATCGGGATTCCCATGCCGGTGAGGGAGATTTCATCCGCGGCGGAAAGAACCCGCTCGTCACCGCTTTCAGGAAATACGATCCTCCGGTGGAGCAGTGCCGCCCGTTTGCGGATTTGGTCGGCGAACGTCACCCGCGCTCAGCCGAGCCTTTACCTGGCTTCCGTCCGGGCGAAGAAGCTTCGGCGGTGGCGACCTTCGCTGCGGGAGAAGAAGGTTTGGTGTGGTCAAACTTCTTCGCGAGCGCCCTGGCGACCGCAGGGTGAACCAGTCCGTTGAGGTTGCCGTGGTGCTGCGCGACCTCCCGCACGACGCTCGAGCTGATGTATGTCGTCTCCACCGATGGCACCATGAACACGGTCTCGAAGCTCTCCGACATGTGGCGGTTCATCAGCGCCATCTGGAACTCGTACTCGAAGTCGCTGACGGCGCGTAACCCGCGAATGTTGAGTGAGGCGCCGACTTTCCTGGCGAAGTGCACGAGCAGTCCCTCGAACTGGGTGACCTCCACGCATTTCTGGTCGGAGGTGGCCAACCGAATCAGCTCGACCCTTTCGTCGGTAGTGAACAGGGCTTTCTTGGACGAGTTCACGGCTACCGCGACGATGAGATGATCCACGAACTCGCAGCTTCTCCGGATCAAATCCTCGTGTCCCCTGGTGATCGGGTCGAAGCTTCCAGCGTACACGGCCGTGATTACCACGTCAGTCCTCTTTACGGTAGAAGGTAATTGCCGTCGAGCCATACTTGCGTGTCACCCCGCCCTCTGGCATCGCGTCCTTCGCAGAGTGCTCGATACTGAGAACACTGCTGAACGGACGCTCGATCCACCGCGTGGCGAGACGCTGCGCATCGCCGCTGCCATAAGGTGGATCGGCGAACGCCACATCATAATCCAGCCCTCCGAGACTGCCGGCGAAAGATAGGGCTGATTGCTTGTGAACGGAGACAAGATCGCTCGCGCTCAGAGCGGTGATGTTCTCTTCGAGCGCGCGAAGGCTTTTGGGATCCTTCTCGACGAACTCCGCCGAGTCGGCGCCGCGAGACAACGCCTCGAGCCCCAGCGCGCCAGAACCCGAGTAGAGATCGAGCACGCGGGCGCCCGGCAGATCCAGCTGGAGAATACTCATCCACGCCTCCCGGACGCGATCCAGTGTCGGGCGAACTGCGGTGCCCTTGGGCGCGCTGATCCGCCGACCGCGCCACTTGCCGGCTACTATCCTCACGCCGGCCGGATGTCGGCGATTCGCGCCTGGAGGTAGCTCTCACCCCTGTACTCGTCGCGCTCCAGGCGGAAGGCGACGTCGACCTTGTTCCCCGCCTGAAACTCCGCCGCCCGGTGCGCGAATCCCCATCCCAGCGCATCCAGTGACCCGGTTCCTGTATCGAGAACGACTTTGAGCCCATCCTTTCCCACCAGCCGCGGCGGAGCGGAGAGTGTAACGTTTCGCGCGAGCAGCACCGGCGATGGGTTTCCAATTCCGAACGGCTCGAAATGGCGGAACAGCGATTCGAGCCGCTCGTCCATTCCATCGATACTCACTTCGAGATCCACTCGAATCTCGGGAACCAGATCCTCGGGCGTCAGAAGCGACTTTGCGGTTTCGTTGAACCTCGCCGCGAAGTCACTTACTCTGTCGCGAGCGATTGTGACACCCGCCGCCGCGCGATGCCCGCCGTACCGCAGCAGAAGATCGCTCGACTTTCCAAGCGCGCCGTGCAGGTCGAATTTGGAGATCGATCGCCCCGAGCCCTTCCCCTGATCTCCGGAGAGCGCGATCAACACCGTCGGCCGTCCAAACTCCTCCACCAAGCGGGACGCGACAATTCCAATAACGCCCGGATGCCACGACTCGTCGGCGAGCACGATGCCAAAGGTGTCGTCGAGATCCATCTGCAACACTTTTTCGCGGGCCTCCTCCAGCGTTGCATGATCAAGCTCCTGACGCTTGACGTTCAGCTCCTCCAGCTCCCGCGCGATGGTGTTCGCTTCGTGCTCGTCTTCACTCAGCAGCAGTTCTACCCCACGAATGGCGTGTCCGAGTCTGCCGGCGGCATTGAGTCGCGGCGCCAGAATAAAACCGATTCGACCCGCCGTCAGCGGCTTTCCGGAGAGACCTGCCGCTCTGATCAGCGCGCGCATTCCGATGTTCTGCGTCTCCGACAACATCTTCAAGCCGTAACGCACGAAGACGCGATTTTCTCCGCGCAGCGGCGCGACGTCGGCGACCGTCGCGAGTGCCACGAGATCGAGCATGCCCCAGATGAAGTTCTCGTTCTTGCCGAGAGCGCGCGCGAGCGCCAGCGCGAGCTTGAAGGCGACTCCTACCGCGGCCAGATCCTTGTCGGGATATCCGCAGCCGCTTCGTTTCGGATTCAGAACCGCGAGACAATCCGGAAGCTCACCGCCAGGCAGGTGATGGTCGGTCACGATTACGTCGATCCCCGCTTTGCACAGGCGAGCCACCGGTGAGACGGCACTCGTTCCGCAGTCGCAGGTTACGACGACTTTCGCTCCCGCCTCGAGCGCCGCGTCGACACCGGCATCGCTCAGGTCGTATCCGTCTTCGATGCGCCGAGGGATGAAAGGCATCGCCTTCCCTCCCAACCCGCGAATCGCCCGGGTGAGGAGCGTAGTCGAGGAGATGCCGTCGACGTCGTAATCGCCGTGTATGAACACCAGATCCTGGCTGCGCACAGCGCGCGCGAGGCGATCGACGGCTTTGTCCATCGACAGGAATTGCAGCGGATCGTGCAGCCGATCGAGCTTCGGACGCAGGAACAGCTTGGCATCCTCGGCGCTCACGTATCCGCGAATGAGGAGCAGTCGGCAGACCACCTCAGGCAGAGACAGCGCGGCTTCTAAAGCCCTGACTGCTTCCTCGTCGGGCGTCTTCGGGAGAATCCAGCGCGCCGGACGCGTCGGATGGGCGGAGGTGAGCATCGTCACTACCGAATCAAGCTCCGTCCACCGCGTAGAGAAGGACGCCGCACGCTTCGCAGACTTCGATCTGCCCGGTTCCGGTCATGACGTTTCTCCGTTGCATGGGCACGGCGGTGTCGCAATGTCCGCACGAACCCCCACGCAATGCATAGAGCGCCTGATCACGTTTCCCGCGGATGCGGTCGTACTTGCTGAGCATGGGTCGCGAGACCGCGCCTGCCCTTCCGTTTCGATCCTGTGTGGCATCATCGAGCTGCGCCTTTAATGCCGACCTCTTCGATTCAATCTCGGGCCGCGTTTCCTGCTGCTCCTGCTCGACGGCCGCGAGCGCCTGCTTCGCGTTTGCTACTGCCGTGTTCATCTCAGTGAGGCGTCGCCCGAGGATCGCCAGCTCGCTCTCGTCCTCCGCCATGAGCCTGCGCGTCGATTCCACCTGCGCGGTCGCGGCGGTGGCCTCGCGCATTCGCTTCACATCTTCCAGCTGGTGAAGATTCCGCTCCTGCATTGTCTTGTGTTGCGACAATCTCGCCTGCAGCTCTCGCTGTTTCTTTTCCTCCGCCTGAACCAGCGTTTGCGCGCGGATCAGTGCGGCCGCGGCGTGATCGCGCCGCCTGTCCAGCTCAGCGAGCTGAGGATCGAGCGCCCGCATCTGCCTCTCGATCTCGCGAATCTTCAGATCGTCCTGTTGCAGCACTAGAAGCGCTTCAACTTCCTGTTGCATTTGATCTCCAGTTGGTCATCGTGCTCCCGTTCGCCTGAACTTCTTGTAGAGCTTCCTTCCAGTCGCATTCAGCTCGTCCCTGATCGCCTCCTTCTCCGCGATCAGCTTGTCCTTCTGCGTCCCATCCGCGAGCGGGATGATTCTATCCAGCTCCTCAGCGCGATGATCGAGCTCACGCGCGCGAAGGGTGGCGAGGCTGTCGCTGATCGTGCGCTCCACGTCCATCTGGATTGCGCCCTCGGCGATGATATCCTCCACCAGCCCGATTCCTTCCTCGTCCAGATTCGCCGACAGCTCCTCCAGAGTAGCGTCCGGTCCGGCAGCAATGAGCGCATGATAGATCGCACGATACTGCGGGTCACGGAAGCTTTCCTCACCGAGCTTCTCAGCGATCTGCTCGGCTCTGCTGCGAACCGAGAGCATCGCTCTCACCAGCTCTCGTTCCGCCGAGGCACCTCGCTCACCATGCTGTGCCCGTCGCTCGCCACGACGCACCCGCGCGACCGGAGATATCCGCGGCGCGGGGGTCTTGGACAGCGTCGCCGGTGACGGAGCGCTCCTGCCAGTTAGCTCCCGCACCAGAACTTCGCGAGCAACTCCGCTCACCTCGCTGGCGCGAGAAAGATAGAGGTCCCGCATGATCTCGTCCGAAGTCGCGCGAACGGTTGGAAGCAGGCGATCCAATGCGCGCCTCTTCTTGTGGAGCTCGGCGAACATGCCGGCCCGCTCGAGGAGCTGAATCTTGCGCTCGAAGACATCGATGGCGTCCCTGAGCCGTGCGCCCAGCGCCGCGGCGCCGTGCGCCTTGACGAAAGTATCGGGATCTTCGCCCTCCGGAAGCGTGACCACGCGCACAGATGCACCCTGCCGCAACAACTCATCGCCCGAACGAAACGTCGCTTTGAGGCCAGGCTTGTCGCTGTCGTAAAGGAGAAAGACGTTCTTCGTGAGCTTCTTGAGCAGCATCGCCTGCGCCTCGGTCAGTGCCGTGCCCAGCGCACCGATTACTGTGGTCACTCCGGCAGCCATGAGGCGTACGACGTCGAAGTAGCCCTCAACGACGAGAACCTGGTCTTCGCGCCTCACATCGTTTTTCGCCCAGTTCAGTCCGTAGAGGGTTTTCCCCTTTGTGAACACCGGCGACTCGGCCGAGTTGAGATACTTCGGCTCGCCCGGGCCAAGCAGGCGCCCGCCGAAGCCGATGCTGCGACCCATTTGGTCGAGGATCGGGAACATCAGCCTACCGCGAAAGCGCGGACGAGGCTCACTCCCATCTTCTCCAGGCACCAGGAGACCGGATTCGACGAGACGCTTCTCATCGAAGCCGAGGGTGTTCATGTAGTTGCGGAGCAATCCGATCTCGCGCGGGGCAAAGCCGATTCCGAACTGGTCGGCTATCTCGCGCGAGATGTCGCGCTGGGTGAGATACTCGCGCGCCGTTTCGCCGAGCGGATCGTCCCACAGCATCTTCTGGAAGTAGGCGGCGGCGGTCGCGTTTACTTCCCAGTGGGGCTCGCGCGGATCCGGACCTTCCCGGCGCGTCTCGACTTCGCGGACTTCGATCCCCGACTTCTCGCCGACCATCTTTACGGCGGCCGGCCATTCGACGCCAAGTCGCTTCTGAAGGAAGCGGAAGACGTCGCCGCCCTCGTGGCAAACGAAGCAGTAGTACATCCGCTTCCTGGGCGAGACAGAGAAATTCCGGTGAGTACCCTGGTGAAACGGACACGGACCCCTGAAGTCGGTACCGGCGCGCTTGAGGTTCACGTACTCGCTGATCACCTGCACGATGTCGGCTGCATCGCGAACCTGCTCTACGACTTCGTCGGGTATCACTTCAGCTCCACCACAGTCACGCCCGCTCCGCCTTCGTTCCAGGCGCCGAGCCGGAAGTTCGTTACGCGTGATTCCTTGCTCAGCATCTCTGCCACCCGCTCTCGCAGGGCGCCGGTTCCCTTCCCGTGTATGATGCGAATGGTTTTGAGATCGGCGCGCACCGCCGCGTCGACGGCGTGCATGACGATGCCCTCCACCTCGCCGACGCGCATGCCGCGCAGGTCGATCTCACTCGCGACGTGAACCTCGGGAAGATCGCCACGCACAGCTACAGCGACCTCGGGTGCAGCCGCCTCCGGTCTCGAACGCCGGAGCGAGCTTCGTGGCACCGCGACCTTCATCACTCCGACCGCGACGACCGCTTCACCATCGCGCACCTCCATCACTCGACCGACTTTGCCTCCCAGCGTCTCGACCTCCACAAAATCACCAACACTGACCTCTGCGTGATCAGTCGCGGCGCGCGCAGTGTCGACAGAGCGATCGAGACGATCGAGCTCTCGCCCCTGTTCGTTTGCCAGCTGCTCCACGCGCTTCCTCGCGTCCCGGGCCGCCTCCTCGCTGGCCTCCGACACCGCCTTGAGTTCACGAATCGTGCGCTCGACGTCAGCGCGCGCTTCGAGAAGATATCGCCTTGCCTCCTGTCGTGACGCCCGCTCGGCTTCCCTCTCACGCTGGGTGACGTTTAGCTCGCGCTCGGCGACTCGCCGCGCTCGCTCTCGGGCGTCCTCCGCGATCTCGCCGGCCTCCCGCTCAGTAACGCCCAGAGCCTTCTCACGTGCCTCGAGCTCCGCAAGGAGCGCCGTTACTCTACGCTCGTCGGCGGGTATCCGTTGCTCCGCACGCTCGAGCACTTCACCCGGGAGGTTCAGCCGACGCGCGATGCTGATTCCATAGGACCGGCCGGGCACTCCCTTGGTGAACCGATACGTGGGGGCGAGCGCAACCGGATCGAACTGCAGGGATGCATTCACGACTCCGTCGACCTCCGTCGCGAGCTCCTTTAGCGCACCGAGATGTGTCGTCGCGACAGTGAGCGTACCGCGCGCCGTTAGGGCCTCGAGGATCGCGGCGCCGAGGGCGGCGCCCTCGATCGGATCTGTGCCCGACCCGAGCTCGTCGATGAGCACGAGAGAGTGCGCGGTGGCCGAGCTGAGGACTTCGACGAGATTCTTGAGGTGCGCACTGAAGGTCGAGAGACTCGCGAGGATCGATTGCTCGTCGCCGACGTCGGCGTAGATGTTGTCGAAGATCGCGATCCTCGACCCAGCGGCGACAGGCGCGGGGATTCCCGACTGGACGAGGGCGGAGAAAAGCCCGAGCGCCTTGAGCAGCACGGTCTTTCCTCCGGTGTTCGGGCCCGAGATGAGCAGCGTGCGCTCCTGCCCGGACATCTCGAGATCGAACGGGACGACGTCGATCCCCTGGGCTATCAGAAGTGGGTGGCGGCCCTGAACGATCGCGAAGCCTTCGGTCGGGTCGGCGAGATCCGCGGGCGCGCAGCGAAATTCGAGTGCGAACCGTGCCCGTGCGACGAGAGAGTCGAGAACGATCAACGCCTCGAGACTCTGGGCCAGCTGTTCACGATGAGGTCGGATCTTCTCCGTCAGATCGAACAGAATTCTTTCGACCTCTTCGATCTCCTCGCTTTGCAGCTCTCGGATCCTGTTGCCTGCCTCGATTGCCGCGGGGGGCTCGACGAACAACGTGCCGCCGGTCTGTGATGCGTCATGGACTATTCCGCCCACAGCACTTTGCGCTTCTCGCCGCACCGGAATCACGAATCGGCCATTACGGACGGTGACCGACATGTCGGCGACGCGGTGATGCGCTTCGAGCTTCGCCATCGCGCGCTCGAGCAGCTTGATCAGCTCACCCTGCGAGCCCTTGAGCTCGCGACGAATGCGGCGGAGGGCAGGCGATGCGTTGTCGCTGACATTGCCCTCGTCGTCGATCGCGTGGGAGATGAGGTCCTCGAGAGATTTGATCGAGACCAACGGCTGGATCTGCTCCGCAAGAACCGCTGTCACGATGGCGGAAGCGCGCTCTCCACGGAGCGATTCGCGCGTTGCGCGTGAGCTGCGAAGTAGCTTCGCCGACACCAGAAGTTCGGTGCCCGTCAGAGACGCCTCCTGAAGGCGCAGGCGTGCGAGGGCTGCTCGGGCATCTGGAACTCCGTTGAGGCCCCACGGCTGTTCGGCTGAGATGAGAGAACGAACTGCCGCGACACGCGCATGCTCACGTTCGATCGCTTCGCGGTCCGTAACCGGACGCAGCTCACCCACACGTTCGGCTCCAAGCGGCGACGTCGCTCTCTCGGCGATGAGCGCGAGAGTACGCGGGAACTCGATGACGTTCAGCGCGTGGGAATTCATGCGGCTACGGCAATTCTCTACGACTTTTCATCATTCGAATCGGGCCACAGTATACCCCGGAAACCAAAACCCGAACTCGCGATGACCTTCGCAAGCTCGGGCTCTGTGATTCCACGAAGGCGCCCCACCCGTACCGAGCAGAGAACGCAGAACGCCGGCGAAGCTTCACCCCTGTTTGCTCAGCTCCTCTCGGGCGATGGCATTGATGGTACCGCCTTCGGCCCGACCTTTGAATTGAGGAAGCACCTTTCCCATGACTGCACCGATCTGTGTTGCGCCGCCGGCGATTGCCGCTTTTACCGCGGCGCGTAACTCTTCATCGCTGACCTGCGCGGGGAGGTATTTCTCGAGCGCCGCCGCTTCCGACGTTTCCTTGTCGGCGAGGTCTTTCCGATTTCCCTTCGTGTACATCTCCGCCGATTCACGTCTGCGCTTGATCGATTTGCGCAGGACGTCGATCACATCAGCGTCCACCGGATCCCGTCTCAGCTCGATCTTCTTGTTCTTTACTTCGGAGAGGACGGTGCCTAGCAGGAGAGTACCAGCCTTGTCCTGGGATTTTCTGGCCGAATTGAGATCGCCCTGAAGGCGGGCGAGTAGATCGGGCATTCCCTAGACGTGGCGGGTGCGGCGGTTTTTACGCATGGCCGTGTTCAGCTTGCGCTTCCGGCGCTCGCTCGGCTTCTCGTAATGACGGTGCTTGCGAAGATCCGAGAGGATGCCCGCCTTCTCGCACTTCTTCTTGAACCGCTTGAGCGCGCGCTCAAAGTTCTCGTCATCGTGGATGATCACTTCCGACAAATTCTACTTCCCCCCTTCGTGGCGCATCAGCGCCGGATATAGGACAGACTTATAAAGGTACCGCATTTCAGAGTGCGGTCAAGCTTGTAAGCGGCGATAAGACATACGGTTGGCTGATCAAAGTTCTCTGATTGTACGCAACCGAACGCGTCGGGGATCTAGAGACATCGAGGTGGCTTTTCCCTATGGACGCCGCATGAAAACAAAGCTACTGTAAAAACCGAAGTAGGCATGACCCCTAATTTTCAGGTCGGTGCCACTTACGCAAACCGTGGTCACCGCCGCGGCCGTCGGGAAATAGTCATGAACGAGCTGACGAAGGAACAGGCCAACGATCTCCGCCGGGCGGCCGAGTACCTGACGCTTCAAATGCGGCTCACGCCGCACCCCACGGAGCGGACCCGCATCCGCGTAATGGCGGATACCGTTGACTTCGTGGCGGAGAGGATCGACGCGTTCATTAGCGCATCAGCGGAAAAAGACTCACTGCGCAGCTCGATTCGATAGTCCTGCGCAGCTGTCGCCGGTGGGTTAGCCCGGCGGCCAGGTCATCTGGCGACCGCCAAGCAGGTGAATGTGCAGATGATCTACGCTCTGCCCTCCGTCCTTCCCCGTATTGATCACCGTCCGGTATCCCGTTTTCGCGATTTTTTCCTGCCTCGCAATGGCGGCCGCCATGGACATCATTCGGCCGAGTAGCTCGGAATCGGTTGCATCGTCGAGCGACTTGATGTGTTTCTTCGGGATGATGAGGATGTGAACCGGCGCCTGGGGATTGAGATCGCGAAACGCAGCGATCTCCTTGTTATTCACGACCATCTTCGCCGGAATCTCTCCACGCGCGATTTTGCAGAAGATGCACGACTCAGCCATTGGCCTGCCTCGAGGGTGCGAGGGATGCGACGGCGATAGCGATGGCAGCGACCCCCGCGGTCTCAAAACGTAGCGTGCTCTCGCCGAGCTTCACAGATAGGAAGGAAGCGCCGATGAATAAATCGCGCTCGGATTGCTCCATGCCGCCTTCGGGGCCCAACGCAATCGTGATCGGCGCGCGCATGGGTACGCCGACAATCGGCTCTCCATCCTTTGCCAGGACCAGTCGCGTTCCAAGCGGTGCCGCTGCAATGGCGCGCTCGATCGTGGATTCGGGAAACACATCTGGCAGCCAGCCACCACCGCTCTGGATGAGTGCGGAAGTCATTCGGGCGCGCACCTTCGCCTGAAACGTCGGACCTTCGCCGCGCGGCGATACGCTCTTCGATCTCCGCCACACGACGGGGCGCCAGCTCGCCACACCCAGCTCAGTCACCTTCTCGGCGAGCCAGAGCATTCGCTCACGATCGGCGACGGGAGCGAGTAGGTGAATCGCGGCGGGTCGAGCGAGCTCGCTCGTTTCGCTGATGTCGACGAGCGCGGAGCTCTTCGAAATCTTGACGAGAGTGCCGAGCGCTGCGCGACCCGCGCCGTCACGCAGTGCCACCCACTCTCCGACTCCGACTCTGGCGACGCGGATGTGGTGGGCAGCATCCTCGGACAATGTCGCCGTGCCACCGACAGTGAGCGCGTCGTTGGCGAAGAATGTTGCTACTGGGGCGCGATCTGCACGCTCCACCAGGCGTCCTCCCTATCCTCGCGTTCGACGGTCCATCCGTCCGCGTCGAGTGCGCCCAGCATTACGTCGCGCTCTTCGCAAAGGTTTCCCGACAGAATCGCTTGACCGTGGAGTGCGAGAGAAGTGCGAATCGTCGGAAGAAGAGGAATGAGAACCGATGAGATGATATTCGCGAGCACCACTCGCACCGGCGCGAGAAGAGGCAGCAGGGTCTCAGCGTCGCCCTCCATGACTTCGACTCGGTCGCCGACGTCGTTGACCCGCACATTTTCTTCTGCATTTCCGATGGAGTCGTGATCGATCTCGATAGCCGTCACTCGGCCCGCCCCGAGCTTTGCGGCGGCTATCGAAAGAACCGCGCTGCCGGCGCCGAGATCCGCGACGACATCACCGCGACGAACGACGCCCTGCATCAATCGCATCACGCCGCGAGTGGTCGGATGCTCACCGGTACCGAAAGCCATCGCCGGATCGACTATTATGGTCGTTTTCGGATCGAAGTCGTCCGCAAGCCACGGCGGGGTGATCACGAGGTCACCGACGCGATGATCGGAGACGGATGCGCGCCACTGCGAGTAATCGGCATCCGGCGCCTCGGTGACCGCTATATCTGCGAGCGGATCTGCCGTCATCACTGCGTCCCGAATTTCATCGATTCGCACGTCAGCAGGGAAATGCGTGACGACCGAGGCGCCGTCTTCCTGCACTCCCTGCGAGCCCGACTCGAACAGCGCCGCGATTACTCCGTCACGGTTGGAATCCGGAGTAATCCGCAGCGAGATCCAGCTCACGCGCCTAACGATTCCTTCAGTTTCGACCAGAGTCCTTTGGGCCTGTTCGCAGGAACCTTTTGAATCTCCCCGAGGCGCCGAATCAATTCCGATTCTTCATCAGAGAAGGCATCCGGCGTCCACTGCTGCAGCCGCACGTGCAGATCACCCATCGAGCTTGCGTTGATCCTCGGCAATCCGCGCCCGCGAAGATTGAATACCTGGCCACTCTGAATTCCGGCAGGCACCTGCAGTGTCACTGTGCCACTCACCATTGGCACTTCGACGTTCGCGCCAAGCGCGAGCTGCGGATAAGTCACCAGCACTTCACAATAGAGATCTTCACCGTCGCGCTCGAAGCGTGGATCCTCCTCCACCTCGAACACCACCAGGATGTCTCCAGACGGGCCACCTCGCGGTCCGACATTACCAACCCCGCGCATGGTCATGTACTGGCCAGTCGCCACGCCCGCGGGGATGCGCACGACGACCTGCTTCTCTCCCCGGATGCGCCCTTCACCTCGACACTTCTTGCACGGCGACGCGATTACCGTCCCCTCGCCCGAGCATGCCGAGCATGGAGCAACACTCACCACCTGGCCGAAGAACGAGCGTTGCGCTCTGCGCACTTCACCGGTCCCGGCGCACGTGCTGCACGTAATCGGCGACGTACCCGGCTCGGCACCCCTTCCATCGCAGCGGTCGCACGGCTCGAGCAGTCGCACCGTCACCGTCTTTTCGATTCCGGTCGCAACTTCGCCGAGCGTCAACGGCATCGCGATCTTGATATCTGATCCCGTGCGAGGACCAGAACCGCGACCACCGCCGCCGAACAAGTCGCCGAATCCGCCCAGACCACCGAGATCGCGCATGAAGATGTTGAGCGCCTCGGACAGGTCAACGTGGTGGAATCCACCGGCGCCGCCACGCAATCCCGCCTCACCGTATCGATCGTAAACGGCGCGCTTGTTCGGATCGCGCAGCACGTCGTACGCCTCGGTGATCGCCTTGAACTTCTCCTCGGCTTCCTTCGCGCCGTTGTTGCGATCGGGATGGTACGTCATCGCCTGCTTGCGATACGCCTTCTTTATTTCTTCCTCGCTCGCGCCACGCTGCACGCCGAGCGTTTGATAAAAATCAGCCATGATTCCTTGTATTCTCCTTCAATAAATCAGTAAGCAGCTCGGACGTGTGCGTCACCAGCGAGATGACCTTGTCGTACGGCATCCTCGTCGGACCGATGACGCCGATGACGCCAGTCAACGGGCCCGCGTGATACGAAGCGGTGACAACGGTAAAGCTCGCGAGCCTCGGATCGCTGTGCTCGTTTCCGATCGTGATCGAAACGCCACCCGTCTCGCTACGACGACGCAACAGCTCGCCGAGTTTCTCCCGAGTCTCGGTCAGGGCGACCAGCTTTCGCATGTTGTCGATGCTGGCGAATTCGGGCTGTTCGGCGAGAACCGATGCCTGTCCCAACAAAACGGTGTCGTCGCTTGGCTCCAATGCGCTATCGAACAGCTGATCGCCCTCTTCGATGAAGACGTTGAGGAGATGCGATGCTTCACGAGTCGGACCGATGTCGCGCAGACGATCACCCAACGATGAGCGAATCTGCCGCAGAGTCAATCCGGCGAGCCGCTCGTTCAGGACGTGGGTGACTTCGGAGATCGCGGCATCGGCGATCTCACCTTGAACGTCGACGAAAATCGTGCGTACCGCGCCCGCGGAAAGCGTGAGCGCGACGAGGAGACGCTCTGACGACAGCCGAATGAGCTCGACGTGCTCAAGGATCGCATTGTCGAGCCGCGGACCGAGAGCAATCCCCAGCTCCTGGGTGATCACGCCGAGGCTCTGAGCGGCGCGACGCAGAATCGCCTCGACCGCGGAGCCACCGGTGCTGATCTGGGCGGTGAGGCGCTCCCGCTCGAGCGCGTCAGGCGCCCGGAGCGGAATCAGCGAGTCGACGTAAAGCCGATAGGCGACGTCGGTAGGAACGCGGCCGGCGGAGGCATGCGGGTGGAAGAGATAACCCTTCTCCTCCAGGTCGCTCATCGTGTTACGGATGGTCGCTGGCGAGACGTTTAGGCCAAATTTGTGTGCGAGGCTGCGAGACCCGGCGGGCTGAGCCGTTTCGACGTAAGTCTGAATGACGGCTTCGAGAACGCGTCGCTCACGTTCGCTCAGACCAGGGAGTGACATACTCAAATATAGCAGTGACTAGGAGTTGCGCCTAAGGCCGCGGTCGCCCGATTGGACCTGCGAGCAGCTAAGTCGGCCGCCAGACTGTCGAGGCGAAGCCACCCGATCGGAGTTAGTCGGAGCCTATGTTCCTGGACCTCCGCCCATCCCGCCGTTTGCCAAAGCTCGGCAACCGGCAGCTCAGACTCTTCGATCTCCAAACCGAGCAGCGTGCGCAAACCTAGATACACTTCCTCGGAATCGCGGTTCTCATCGGTAAGCAATTCTTCCCCGCCAATCGTCGGCTCTGAATTGGAGAGTCGGCGCACCCATTCGGCGTAGGCCGCAACGTTCCACCGTCGTGCCTTGCCATCGAAGGAATGCGCGGATGGGCCGATTCCGGCGTAGGGCGCACCGGTCCAGTAGGCCGAGTTGTGTCGCGACGCCTTGCCGGGCAGAGAGAAGTTGGAAACCTCGTAGTGCTCGAAGCCAGCCGCCGACATCGCTTCGTGAGCGTAGAGAAATTCTTCCTCGTACTGGGTCTCGGATCCTTCGACCACCGCCCCTCGATCGGCCCAACGCGCGATCGGGGTGTGGGCTTCGACTGTGAGACCGTAAAGAGAAACGTGCGACGGCGCGAGCTCGAGAGCGCGCTCGACATCGGATCTCCAGTTGCGGTTCAGATGCTCCGGCAGGGCGAAGATGAGATCGAGCGAGATGTTCTCGATGCCGCCCCTTCGGATCGCCCTTACCCCTCGGCTTATCTGCGAGGAGTCGTGAGTTCTGTGCATCCATTCCAGCACTGCGTCATCGAAGCTTTGCGCACCCAGGGAGATGCGGTTGACGCCGGAGGCGAGCCACTGGGCGACGGCGATGTCGTTCACGTCATCCGGGTTCGCCTCGATTGTGACTTCGGCGTTAGAGGCGATCTGTGCGCGCTCACGGATGGCCGACAGGACATTTGCGACGCCGAGGCCCTCCAGCCGGGATGGAGTTCCTCCACCGAGATAGACTGTGTCGAGCGTCGCGCCATCCACTGCTCCAAGCGCGAGCTCGGCGCGAAGCGCGTTTGTGAACTCGTCGACCGGCGTACGGGATTGAACGGCGATTGAGAAATCGCAGTACGAACAGCGGCGGGCGCAGAACGGGACGTGGATGTAGAGATGTCTCGAGGGCATCTCGGAATATAGATCGATGCGGAAGAGCAACTGCACCTGCCTACCTTCTTCTGATCTCTCCCCCGGCCGAACAATCAATGAGTCCCATGATCTCGAGCGAAGTGATCGCGGCCAGACACTCGTGGGTGGCGAGTCCGGATTTCCTTGCGAGGGTATCAATGTCGACGAATCCTTCCTCGAGCGCGTCCCAGACCCGCTTCTCGGATTCTGGAAGGTTCGGAATTGGGCGCTCTTTGGGTGCGGAAACCCCCAGCAACGCGAGCGCGTCGTCGACCGAGGCGATCATCACTGCTCCATCCCGAAGGAGCTGGTTTGATCCCTGGCTCTGTTGGGAATCGATCGGGCCCGGAACCGCCGCGACTATGCGTCCCAGCTCCAAGGCCTGACTGGCGGTGTTGAGGGCTCCGCTCTTGAATCCGGCTTCCACCACGATCGTCACCGGCGCCAGGGCGGCGATGATCCGGTTGCGCTTCGGAAATGCGCCCGCGTGGGCAGCCGCACCGGGGGGATTCTCGGAAAGGACCAGACCGTGCTCGGCGATCGACCGATGGAGCTGCCGATGGCCGACAGGGTACGGGACATCGATCCCGGTGCCGAGCACCGCGACCGTATTCCCTCCTTCCTCGATCGCCGTCCGATGGGCCGCGGCATCGATGCCCCTCGCCATCCCGCTGATCACCGAAACCCCGGCCCGGACCAGGGAGCGGGTCAGGCTCCTCGCCGTTCGCTCACCATAGGCGGTCGAGTTGCGCGTTCCGACGACCGCGACGCGTGGGTTGGTGAGAGCCGCGATCCTGCCAATCGCGTACAAAGGGTCGGGCGGAGAGGCGAGGTCGAGCAGCTCCACCGGGTATTGCTCCGAGCATTTCTCCCAGCACACGATGTGGTGTTCGACACGAGTCGAATTCGCGAACGTCGGACGACCGTCAGCTCCAGTAGACGCTGCTAGATGTGTCGACACCCAACTCTACGGAAGACTTACTGTTACGTCTTCCGGCCTCACGCTTTGCTTCAGACGCAAAAGCTCGGTCCACCACGCCGCGGTGAGTGCGTCCAATCCTTCTCGCGCCGGTGCGCTCACGGCGAAAAGTCCGAAGGCGCCCGGCGCCTCGATCGGCGGCGCGTACTCCTCTCCAAGCAGGTCCATCTTTGTGAACAGGACGCAGTGCGGCTTGGCCGCCAGCTCCGGCGAATACTCGGCGATCTCGTGCCTCAGCTGGTCGTACTCGGACTGCCAATCCATCGCGTCGATCGGGATCAGGAACGCCAGCATCCGGGTCCGCTCGATGTGTCTGAGGAACTGCAGACCGAGTCCCTTCCCTTCGTGCGCTCCTTCGATTATCCCCGGGATGTCCGCGACTACGAAGGTCCGGTGATCCGACAGCTGGACGACGCCGAGGTTGGGTTGGAGGGTCGTGAAAGGATAGTCGGCTATCTTGGGACGGGCCGCGGAGATGACTGAAAGGAGGGTGGACTTCCCGGCGTTCGGCTGTCCGACCAGGCCGACATCGGCGATCAGCTTCAGCTCCATCTCGATCTTCCGAATCATACCCTCTTCGCCCGGCTGCCACTCACGGGGTGACTGGTGGGTTGGGGTCGCAAAGAATGCGTTCCCCTTCCCGCCACGTCCGCCCTGCGCGATCACCATCTCCTGCCCATCTTCCAGGATCTCGGCGAAGATCTCTCCCGTCTCCGCGTCGCGGAGAATCGTACCGGGCGGCACAGGCATGATGATGTCCGCTCCCCCGCGACCACTCTTGTTCGCGCCCATGCCGTGCTCTCCACGCTGCGCTACCCAGTTGTCGCGGTAGGTGTAGTCGAGAAGGGTCGCCAGGTTGGAATCCCCGCGGACGATCACGCTCCCGCCGCGGCCCCCATCGCCGCCATCGGGGCCGCCCATTGGGGTGCGCCACTCTCTACGGAAGCTCGTGCAGCCGGAGCCTCCGGTGCCACCTTCTACTCTGATTATCGCGCGATCTATGAACATTTTATGAACTGCAACTGAACGAGTGGTGAGCTGCCTGCTGACCAATGCTGACAGCCGATAGCCGTGAATACGTCGGGACGCCTCTCAGTGACGTTATGGCACAGGCAGTTGATTGTACTCGGAGCGGCGCCGGTAACGTCCCGACGTAGTATGGCTTGGGGCTGTCCGCTCCAAGGCAGGCAGCTGACAACTCGTTCTGTTGTAGTTGGAGTTGCCCTTTCACTGCCCCTGCACCTTTTGCAGCAACTGCCGATAGCGACCCAGATCCGCCCGCGAAATCAAATCGCCGAGGGCGTCCAGAACCCCCGCAACCTCCGACGCCGACGCCCCAGCATTGAGAGCCCCGTGCAGATGTGAATGAAGCTGCCGCTGCTGCCCGGACACCGCGCAGGCGGCCACGACGCACAGCTCTCGTGTCTTGAGATCCACACCTGGCCGCGTCAGAACCTTCCCGTACCCGTCGACGATCATCCATTCATCGAGAGCGGGGTGCAGCTCGCAGACGTTCTGTCGCAGCTTCTCGTACGAGTCGCCGTAGACGATCGCGCACGTCTCTGCCCCGCGACGACGCCAAAGGTCAAAGTCCTCGGCGGCGGCTTCGGGATCGGTCTCGGGCGCTGGTCGTTCCGACACGACCCGCCAGGCGCGCATCGCGTTGAGCGTCCTCGGAAATCCGGCGAACAGGTACGACTGAAGAATTATCTCCTCGACCGCAACGGGATCCACTTCGTCGACTGCCTCAGACATCAGAGATCGAACCTGTCCCTCGGGGGATCCGGCGATGGCGCCCGCGATTCTTACCAGGTGTCTGAGACCGGACTCGATTGGAGCAACGCTAGTGCGTGCTTCAGCTCCGGTTGTCATCGTTTGTCGCCTGGCATCATCAGTTGGCGGTGCGGAGGTTAGGCAAGGTCGGCGCGCATCACTACTTCGCCAACGCATTCCCCGCGAGTGTTCTTTACCGGCT
>JALYZH010000137.1 GCA_030948945.1 Gemmatimonadota bacterium
CGAACGAACAGGGCAAGCAATGCGGGCGCGCCGCCGATAAAGAACATCGGCCTCCAGCCCCAGCGAGGGAACACAAAGAAGTAGCACAAAGCAGCGAGGAGATATCCAGTTGCGTATCCCTCCTGCAGCAACCCGGAGAAAACTCCTCGCTGACGCGACGGGGATTTCTCCATCGCCAGCGACGCGCCCACTCCCCACTCCCCGCCCATGCCGATCCCGAACAGGGCGCGCAGGATGAAAAACGTCGCATAGTTCGGCGCCAGGCCGGACAAAACCTCGACGATCGAGAAGAAGATGAGATCGATCATGAGCGGCAGCTTCCGTCCGTAGCGGTCCGCCATCAATCCGAAGATGAACGCACCGACGGGACGGAATGCGAGCGTCACGGTGATCGTGAGCGCCATCTCGGCGTCAGTCTTGTGGAACTCCCTGGCGATTGCGGTGAGGGTCAGGACGACGAGGAAAAAATCGAATGCGTCCAGAGTCCAGCCGAGGAAGCTGGCGAAGACGGCGGCGCGATGACCGCGCGGGGCGGCGCGTGACACCGAGGACGGAGCTATCTCGTCGATGCTTGCCATGCGAAAATATGCGCCAACCGCGATGCCGTCGAAATGATGGCGCGACGTCTGGATCGGAGCAGTATTCTTAACGGATGCGAAAGCTGTTCAAGTTCCTGTCGATCGCGATTGCGATCGCGTGTGCGCCGACACGGCACAATGCGGCAGCGGCGCCACCGGTCAATACGGCCGAAACCGAAATTGCAGCGGACGCGGCCGCCGACTCACTCCTCGTTGACGTGCTCTCGTTGGAGCCAACAATCGTCGTCGATCTCCGCTATGCGACCGCGAACAATTTTACCGGCGCTCCGCTTCCAGGATATCAGGGCAATCATGCTTACCTGAGACTCGAGGCCGCGCCCGCGCTGGCGCGTGTCCAGCGTGCGCTGCGGTCGCAGGGCCTCGGGCTGAGGGTGTTCGATGCTTACCGTCCCGTGCGCGCCACGCTGGCGATGGTGGACTGGACACAGCGTGTTCACCGACCAGACTTCCTCACCGATGGTTACATCGCCAGCCGATCGCGCCACAATCTCGGCCTCGCGATCGATCTCACTTTGATCGACCTGGCCACAGGCAGGGAACTGGAGATGGGAACGCCGTTCGACACCTTCTCACCGGCGGCTCACACGGCTAATGCGAGCGGATTAGCCGCGATGAATCGGCAGACGCTCAAGACAGCGATGGAAAGGGAAGGTTTCCTGAATTATGACCAGGAATGGTGGCACTACAGTTTTAGCGTGCCGAACCCTCAACGCTTCGACCGTCCGATACGCTAGCTGACCGAAATTCCGCCAGGGCGATGCCAACCTCGTCGTCTCTGCGGCGGCTCGGCATCGTGAAGAAGAACGCCGTTCCATCCTCCCGGAATTCAGCCCAGGCGCGGCCACCCATTGAGGAGGCTGTTTCTTTTACGATGCTGAGCCCCAGGCCGGTTCCCTCGATCTCGCGCTGGGTTTCCTCGTGGGCGCGAAAGAACCGCTCGAACAGGCGTGGTCTCATCATTTCTGGAACTCCCAAACCGTTGTCGCGGACTTCTACAATTGTCTCAGCTCCCGCGCCGTCAGTCGGCGAAGTCGCTTTGGCGCTAATCTCCACCCAGCGTTTCTCCTTGGCGGGATCGGAGTACTTGATTGCGTTCGCGATGAGATTCGAGAGGCACAGCTCGAACGCCGCTGCACTCACGTCGACGGGGGGAAGGTCGGAGGCGATCCTGATCTCCACTCCCCGCCCGCGAGCGGCTTCACGGAGCTGACGAGCGACCTCTGCCGCGGCTTGCGGAAGTGCGACGTGACGGGAGCGGCGCACATCTTCACCCATCCGCGACAGCTCGACGAGATTCTCGAGCGAGACTTTCATCGTCTCGGCGTTGCGCACGATCATGGAAACCATGGTCCGACGCTGTTCCTCCGAGGTGCCCTCCAGCTCCAGGATCTCGGCCGCTCCAGCGATCGCCCCGATGAGATTCCTGAGCTCGTGACTCAATGCGCGATTGAAAGCGCGGAGTCGCTGCTCACGCTCGCTGAGCCGTTCCTTGACGAGGCTCAGATAGTGAGTGAGCGTCGCCTGCTGAATGAGCGCGACCGCCAGGAATAGCCGGTGAGCGCAGGCGAGCAGCTCGCCGCGACTGCACGGCTCCTCTATTCCATCCGCGATACGCGAAAGAAACGAGAACAGAATGCCGCCAAAGATCTCGTACTCCTTCAGCAGCTCGTATTCGTCGAACCCCTGCGCGAACCGCAGCTCACCCAGCTCCATCGCTTTCGCCACGACAGGTACATCAGACAGGATCACCTTCCCCGGATTCTCGATGTAGTCAGCAATGCCGAGTATTAGGAGCGGCACGTGGTCGAGGAGCGCATCGGTGGGGAAGATGCGATTCGGGTCGAGACTCACCCGCGCGCTGATCCGCTCCAGCCAGCGGTGGGTGAGGTCGTCTCGGCTCTCTCGCATTCTGTCCGCCAGCACCTTGGCCAGCGTGCAATTCTCGAATGCACTCTCTGCTAGTTCGACGTTTGGTCGCTGCGACGTGCCCATAACTCCGCCCCCAAAAAGCTTGCCTTCAAAACCACTAAATAACGCAAAATCCGCTCCTCTAGCTCAGGTCGGTACTTACGCCACTGCTTGACATAGGGGAGGGGGGTATATTGATTGAAACGTGAGGATAACCGATATCATGTCAACCCGGCTCGTCAGCAGCGACGAAAACTCCATTTCCTTTCCGGTAACCGGAATGACCTGTGCGGCCTGTCAGGCCCGCGTACAGCGCGCCCTGGCCAGCGAGCCGGGCGTCATCGACGCCTCGGTCAACCTGGTCACCAGGAATGCTGCGGTTCGATATGACCCGTCAGCGGTGAACCCTGCCCGTCTCATCGAGGCCGTTCGCGCTACGGGTTACGAGGCAGAGCTGCCGAAGGCCGAGGAGAGTCCTGCCGAGGTACGCTCGAGACAGGAAGATGCCGATGAGCGCGAAGCACGAGACCTCGCGATCAAGGCCACGGTAAGCGTAGTGGCCGGGATAGTGGCAATGGGCGTTTCGATGCTGCTGATGGGCAACAGCCGGGCGAACTACGGCCTGCTGGGCCTGACGATTGTCATTCTGGCGTGGGCGGGACGCGACATCTACCGGCACGCCTGGAAGGCTGTCCGCCACCGCTCCGCGGACATGAACACCCTCGTAGCGCTGGGGACGGGCTCGGCGTTCCTCTATTCAGTGATCGCCACGGTCGCGCCGCATCTTTTTTCACGAAACGGAATTGCGCCGGATGTCTACTTCGAAGCGGTGATCTTCATCATCGGACTGGTTCTCGCCGGCCGCGCGATCGAAGCACGGGCCAGACGGAAAACCTCCGAGGCGCTGCGCAGACTCGTCACGCTGCTGCCGCCGAGCGCTCACGTCGAGGAGAATGGCGCCTGGATCGAGAAGCCGCTGGGCGACGTAAAGTCCGGAGAGACCGTGGTGGTCAGACCGGGGGAGCGCGTCCCTGTCGACGGCATTTTGGTCGAAGGGGAAAGCGACGTCGACGAGTCGATGCTGACTGGTGAGCCGTTGCCGGTCGCGAAGGGCGTCGGTGATCGTGTCGTCGGCGGGACGGTCAACACGACCGGTTCGTTCCGCTACCGCGCGACGAGCGTGGGAGCCGAGAGCTTGCTTGCGCGAATCGTGACGCTAATGGAGGATGCCCAGAGCTCACGCGCCCCGATTCAGCGGCTCGCGGACAAAGTCAGCGCGGTTTTCGTCCCGATCGTCCTCGCGATCGCGATCGCGACGCTGATCATCTGGTATTTTGTTGGCGGTCCGATTGCGCTTCCTCGAGCGATTGCCGCGGCGGTGTCGGTCCTCATAATCGCCTGTCCATGCGCAATGGGGCTCGCTGTCCCTACCGCGGTAATGGTGGCGACGGGTCGTGGCGCGGAGTTGGGCCTCCTGATAAAGGGCGGTGAGATCCTGCAGCGGGCGGGCGATGTCGATACAGTGGTCCTCGACAAGACCGGCACCGTCACTGAAGGCACTCCCGCAGTCGCTGACGTCATCGCCCTCGGCTTGCTGAGTAAGCCGGACATTCTTGGATACGCGGCAGCGGTAGAGCGTCATTCGGAGCATCCGGTCGCGGCCGCGATAGTTCGCGCAGCGCGCGATAGCGGGCTCGCTCTCGATCAGGTCGCAGACTTCAAGTCCCGCACTGGCAGTGGAGTAACGGGCAAAGTGCGGGGTCGCGAAGTCGCGGTTGGCAACGCGGTGCTGATGCGCGCGCTGGGCATCGCCGTTGAAGATGCGCAGTCAGGGGACGGATCCTCCCCGCAAGACGGATCGAGCGAGCTTTACGCTGCCATCGACGGCCGCGTCGCCGGCATCATACTCGTCGCTGACTCATTGAGACCAACGTCGCGCGAAGCAGTTGAGAAGTTGCGGGCGATGTCAGTTGATGTGCTGCTGCTTACAGGCGACAGGCTCAAGACAGCGGAGGCGATCGCGAAGGAGATAGGCGTTAGCCGCGTTGTCGCGGAGGTCCTGCCCCAGGATAAAGTTGACGAGATTCGCAGGCTCCAATCGCACGGACGAGTCGTCGCAATGGTCGGCGATGGAATCAACGATGCCCCCGCGCTCGCGCAATCGGATGTCGGAATCTCGATGCCGAAGGGGACGGACATCGCAATCGAGGCGAGCGATATCGCGCTGATGAGGAGCGATCTGCGTGGGGTGCCGGCAGCCATTTTACTCTCGCGCAAGACGATGGCAACGATGAAACAGAACCTGTTCTGGGCGTTTGTCTACAATGTGATCGGAATACCGATTGCCGCTGGAGTGCTCTATCCGTTCACCGGAGTGATGCTCAGTCCGATCATCGCGAGCGCGGCAATGGCGCTCAGCTCCGTGAGCGTAGTGACGAACAGCCTGAGGCTGCGGCGCGCACGCGTCGCGTAAGAAACCGGGAGACGATATGGCGATTGCTGACAAACGAGATGAGCGAAAGGGGGCGAGCCACCCCATATCCGCCGCCGAGTGTGGGTGCGCGGTAGGCGATGCGTCGGGCTCGAGAAAAGCGCTTGCTGTCGATCCCGATGTGAAATCGCGAAACCTCAGACGACTTCGGCGTATCGAAGGGCAGGTGCGGGGACTCCAGAAGATGATCGCTGACGATCGATACTGCGCCGACATACTTACCCAGGTATCCTCGGTTCACGAAGCGCTTCGTGGTGTTGGCCGCGAGCTGATGCGGAACCACCTGAAGCACTGCGCAACGGGCGCGATACGCGCCGGAGGGCGTCATGCCGACGACATGTACGAGAAGCTGGTCGATCTCATGTACACTCACAGTCGATGAGTCAGGTTCGCTCGAAGGAAACGGACTGCAACTGAACGAGTGGTCAGCTGCCTGCTGACCAATGACGGTAGCTGTCAGCCCTAAAACGTCGGGACGCCTCTCAGTGGCGTTAGACAACGGGGCAGTTGATTGTAGCCGGAAGGGAGTCCGCAACGTCCCGACGTAATAGGGCTAAGGGGCTGTCAGCTTGAAAGCAGATAGCTCACAACTCGTTCAGTTGCATGGTCTTGCTCCGCGCCCCACCGCAATTGAAACCATCCTCCTCTAGCACGCGTATTGTACTAGTGTTATAGTACAAGCAGACAATGTCAATGTTCGAAGTCGATACCACCAGTCCCAACCCGATTTACGCTCAGCTCGACCGGTCGATCAGAGCGGCGATCGCGACGGGGAAACTCGAGCCGGGTGCGCGGCTGCCAACCGTGCGGCAGCTCGCCGTGGACCTTGCGGTCAACGCGAATACCGTCGCGAGGGTCTACGCCCAGCTCGAGCGCGATGGAGTTCTGGAGACTCGGCGCGGGGTGGGCACTTTCGTTCTCGAATCACCGGCGCCGCAGGTGGCGCGGGAGCACCGAGAACGCGAGCTGCGAGCGCTGATTGAGCGCTTCGTCGGCGACGCGGCATTGTTGGGATTCACTTTACCCGAGCTAATAAGCCAGCTCAGAAACGAGGAGAAGAAATAAATGCCAGGCATGGATGAAGTTCTCGCAGCACGCCGCGCCGCGCGGGCTTCACGCGGGCAGGCGCGCACCAATGTGGTAGCAGTATTCATTCTGATCATTGCGGTCCTGTCGGGGATCATCGGAACGGCGTCGACGCAGAATCCGTCGTGGCTGCTGATCGCCGTGGTAGGAGGAATTTTTCTGTCGCAGTCCCCGAAGATCGCCAAGCAGTGGGAGCGCGCAGTCGTGCTCCGCCTCGGCAAATACACCGGACTTCGTGGTCCTGGTCTCTTCTGGATCACCCCGTTCGTGGAGACCGTCACCATCTATGTCGACCAACGCGTCGTCACCACAAGCTTCGCGGCGGAGGAGACGCTCACCTCCGACACCGTTCCGGTTAACGTCGACGCCGTGCTCTTCTGGATGGTCCATGATTCCGAAAAGGCGGCACTCGAAGTCCAGGACTACACGCAGGCAGTCAGCTGGGCGGCACAGACCGGTCTACGTGACATAATCGGCCGAACCTCACTGAGCGAGCTGCTTCGTGGACGAGAGCGGATCGAATCCGAACTGCAGGCGTTGATCGATCAGCGCTCGAACCCGTGGGGGGTGACTGTGCAGTCAGTCGAGATGCGCGACATTGTCATCCCGACTTCGCTCCAGGACGCCATGTCCCGCGAAGCGCAGGCCTCGCGCGAAAAATCAGCGCGCATCATTCTTGGCCAGGCAGAAGTGGAGATTGCACACCTGTTCTTCGAGGCGGCGAAGTCCTACGAGAACAATCCGACGGCTCTGCACCTTCGCGCGATGAACATCCTGTACGAGGGGCTCAAGGAGAAGGGCGCGCTCATGGTAGTTCCGAGCAACGTGGTCGAGTCGATGGGGCTCGGCGGCATGATGGGCGCCGCGGCTCTGCGGCAACAGGGTCTGGGTTTGACCCAGGGGACCGAGAAGGTCGCCGCGCCCGGCAGCTGAAGAAGCGACAAAAAAAGAGCGCATCCTGGCGGATGCGCTTTTTTTATTTTCAGGCCGGTGTGTGTTATTGACCTGGACGCACGACCTCGGCAGCGCGTTGTCCCGCGCCTAGTGAAGGCAGATGCTGTGTTTCGGACAAGAGCTTCGTGACGAACCGCTGGCCCTCCGAGATTCGTTCGATCTCGAGTGCGATCGTGTCGACAGCTCCCTCGATCCTTTCCAGGCGCTGAGCCGTCTCTGTGAGAGCGGCCGGATTGACGGAGGGCCTATTCGACCTTTTCCAGAGGGTACGCGCGAATCCGATCGCCAGCGGAGCAAGGACGAAAATCATGGCGACGATGGAGATTGCCACCACCTGGCCCGACCCCAATCCAGCGAACACCGGCGCCTGAGTGCTGGCGACCAACCCCGCAGGCACGCTGGAGAGCTGTTGGCCGGTCTCGGCGAGGTCCGACTCGAGTTGCAGCTGCCGTTTGTCCAGAAGAGCAAGTCGATCTTCGAGGCCAGTCTTGGCGGTGGGATCCCCGGTTTGCCTCAGCTGGCTGAGCAGTTTCGAACGACGACTATCGACGGACTGCAGTTGAGTCGAGAGCTCTTCCCTGCGCGCTTTAAGGACATCCAACTCGCGCGCTGTCATCGGCGTCGCGATGGTAAACGTGCCGGCGCGCGGCGCGTCGTGGACCATCACAACCGGCCTTGGAGGCGTCGGGATTGGCTGAGGGACTGGTGTCTGCATTCGCATATGTACGAACCGGCGGGCTAGGAGTTACAAGAATATGAGCTTCGCACACCACACACACTGCTAAGGCTTGTATTTCCGCTAGTCGAACTCGAAGTTGCTCGGCGTTTGCTCGGGCCCAATTCGCCCCGCCACAATATCGGAGCGCGCGTACGACTCCCCGCGGACGGGCGAGTTGGCGAGCCTCCGCAAGATCGTCATCTGGCCGACGTGGGTGAGCGCGTCGGCAATCGGTCCCTGAAATAGTCTCTCGGTCGCGATGCCGAGCGGTGCGTCGGACGCGAGATACACATCCAGTGCTTCGAGCGATGCATGGAACCGTGCGACTTCGTTTCTCCACCGTAACGGAGGGGATTGTTTGTACTCCCACTTTCCGTTCACCATACTGAGCGCCCAGGCAAAAAGATCGCCCATGTGGGCCAAAATCTGGAGGGGCGTGCGGGCGCCGTTACCGACCTGGAAGTCGCCAAAGCCCGGCGGCGCGTCGCGCTCAGCTTTTGCCGCCCGGTACGCAATCGTTGCCAGAGTGTGCCGCAGGAAATCGCGGTTGGGATCTCTCAAGGCCAGTCGGGCTCCTCGGTGAGTGTGTCCACGCGGATTCGCCGCGCGGAGGCTTTACCTGAGATCCGCTCCCACCCGGCCCTGCTGCTAGTGTGCGCGACCGCGATCTCAAAACTGTCGGGAGGAAACCAGCGCGCGTGATTGAAATCTTCGTCACAGTCGCATCCACCGCCACCGGGTCCCCTCTGCACGATTTCGCCCGTAACAAGGTTGCGAACGACGGCGTAGGTGCCCGGATTCTCCGGCGTAGTGTCTTCGCCCACGTAGGCGATGTAACGCCCATCGGGCGACACGAGCACATCCTGGTACGATGACCACACGTCGGCGGGCATCGATTTCGTCTCGATTCGGTGCTGACCGAGTCGCGAGCGGAAGATCTGCCGTTGAGGAGTCGACCCTTCTTCCGAGACCTGCACCAGGCCGATGACGAGTGTGTCGCCGACGACGACCGGAGCGGGAGGTATGACGTTGCGAATCGTGTCGGCGCCGAACGGCGAGATGACCTCTATGCGGTAAACGACTCCTGTATCCTGCATGGTCTGCCACGACTGAGTGAAAGTTGAATCGAGCACGTTGATCCGCGTCCGACTCCCGTCATCCTGCCCATTTCTGTCGCACGCTCCGACCGCCAACACGGCGGAAGCAGCGATGAGCAGGCCAATCGCACGCGCGCGCATGATTCTACTTCTCGACCTCGTCGTCATCGCTGCCGGACGGAATCGAGCGGGCGGGCGCACTCTTGATCTCCTCAGTGCTGGGCACGATCGGAGGAAGCCCCGCTGTCTTCAGTGAAGCGTTGATTGCCGGCAAAATGATGAGTGTTCCGCGCATCGTGGACAGCTGCCGGTCCAGCTGCGACGACAAATCGTTGAACACAGTGTACGACTGGCTGGTCGGTTTCCCGTCGGTCCCGCCGACCACACCCGACAGAGCAGCGATCTTGTTATTCAGCCTGATCGGATAGTTGAGCGGATCCTGGCCGGATTGGTTTTTCACCTGATAGATCTCGCTCTCAATCGAGGAGAGCTTGTCGGCGAGGGAGTTTGCCACGGTCGCAAACGTCGCGCTCTTGTCTGCCGGCATCTTCTTGACACGATCGGCGAGCTGGGCGTTCACGTTCCGAATCGTCTTGATCGCATCGTTCGCCTGGCTCGTCTTCTCGTGAACGCGCATCAGCAAGTCGAACTGCTCGCGCAGGTCGGCGTCGCTCGCCATGCTGCGCGGATCCCTGACGACCGTCAGCGGCTGCCGGTAGCTCTGGCCATTGACGTTCATCCGCACGGTGTAAGTGCCGGGCAGTACCACGGGACCAGACATTCCGCCCGCCCAGAGAACCATGTTCTCGAAGACTGAAGCATCGGGATAGCGAAGGTTCCACGCGAACGTGTTGAGCCCGGCTTTGTTAGCGACACGGGGCGGTGGCGGGCGTCGGGGCGGACCGTCGTCGCCCGGTGAAGTTTCTTCGCCACGTGCCTCCAGTTTCGTCGTTGTATCGGGCGTACCACCAGCGCGACGGATGCTGTCGTTCCGAGCGGTCCGAACGCTGTCGCCTCGCACTGAGTCCGCCGCAACGGTTGGGTCCTGTTGACTTGTGAAGCTGCGTATCACTTTACCCTGCGCATCGAGAAAATCCATCGTGACGAGCTGGCGCGGCTGGGTGAGCCAGTAGTACACCACCCCACCAGAAGGAGGGTTAGCGGCCAACGGATGTCCGCCAGCGGCGCCATCTCTTCCGCCTCCGGCAAACCCGGCGCGATAAGCTCTCCGCGGCTTGAACAAATACGCGGAAGCGCGCGTTATCTCTGGGCGCATCTGCCTCAAGGCAGAGAGATCGTCGAGAATCCAGAACGACCGCCCGTGAGTTGCTGCAATGAGATCCCCGTCCTTGACCGCGAGATCGTGGATCGGAACGATCGGCAGATTGCGCCGAAGCGTTTGCCAGGTCGCGCCGTCGTCGAATGAAACCCAGACGCCGCGCTCGGTTCCGGCGTACAGTAAACCCGCTCGCTCAGGATCTTCGCGTACCACTCGCGTGAACTCGGTGTCGGGAATTCCGTTATTGATTGGAGCCCAGCTTGCGCCGTAGTCAGTCGTTTTGTAGAGGTACGGCTTCATGTCGTCGAGCTGGTAGCGATTCGCGGCGAGATACGCCGTCCCCGCACCAAAATTTGACGGCTCTATCATCGAGATGCGCGCCCACTCCGGCAGCCCGGCCGGTGTCACGTTTTTCCACGTCTTGCCGCCGTCGCGAGTGATATGTACCAGTCCGTCGTCCGACCCGGCCCAGATTACACCGGCGGCGCGCGGCGATTCCGCGATTGTAAATATGGTCGCGTAATATTCCACAGACGTCTGATCCTTCGTGATTGGCCCGCCCGAAGAGCCGAGGGTACGCGGATCGTGACGTGTGAGGTCGGGGCTGATTGCCTTGTAAGTCTGACCCTCGTCGTCGGACTGGAAAATCACGCTGCTGCCCACGTACATCCTGTTCGGATTGTGCGGGGAGATCACGATCGGGA
>JALYZH010000179.1 GCA_030948945.1 Gemmatimonadota bacterium
GGATGGCGTGCAGGTGAAGCCGGAGGACATCTTCGGCAGCCCGCGCCGGATCATTCGCGAGAAGATGATGCACCGGAAGGGGAGATCGTATCATCTCCCTACCGGCGGCGCGGTCTACTTCGATACCGGTGTCATCGAGGTCGCAACCCCGGTAATTGAGATCGAGCGCGGGTGCGCTGCTCGCGCCGGCCGCTCGCTCTGGGAAGCGATCCTGTTCGTGCGGCAGGAGCTTGATGCCTGGGAACAGGCGCACGACGCCGACGTGCAGCTCGCGGGCTTCAGCGCACACTACAACATCTCCTTCGAGCTGCCGCGCGCCCAACAGGGCTCCATCAGGACCGTCGAGCAGCTGTCGTATCTGCTGGCGCACATCCTCCCGGTTCCCGTGATGCTGCTGGCGGCGAATCGCCGCTCGACCGGAATCGGTGTCAGGCCGCGCGGGGATCGCATCGAAGTCACCGCGGATTTCACTCCGGACGCACCGTTGATGATCGCGACGGCCACCCTGATCGTCGGCATCGTGCGCGAAGTGATGCGTTGGCCGAGCTATGAGATCGGCGTGCTCGATGACATGGACATACCAATCATCAGAGGATTCCATCCGATGCCGCACACCACTCGCAAGGGATGGCTGGCGCGGTTCGACTGCTTCCCGGAGAATCCTTTCACCTGCGACATCGACCGCGACAGGTGGCCCACCACGGACGGGCGCTTCCCCTCTTTGAGAGAGATGGCCGGCCTCATCACCAAGCACTTCTGGCCTTACATCCGTCGATTTTCGGATCCTTTCACGCTGCGTCTGATCGGCTCGGTGATGAAAGGGCGCGCGCCTTCACTGCTCGATCTCGACGATCGTCCTCAGGGCTACGAGGATGTCGGGAGGTTGTGCACCTGGGACAACCTTTTCCCCGAGAGGGTTCTCCCCCGCTCTCAGTACGAGCGAGTTCTGATCCGCGCCATCTCGGGCGACAAGCTGCACATGGATGGCGAGTGGTACACGCCCACAGGGATGCGTGGCTGGTCGCGCGTGATCTTCCGCCGCAAGGCGGACAACTCGCGCCATGTCTTCTCGCTCGACTATCTGCTGGATCATCTGCGCGAGTGGGAGCGCCCATACAGAACCACGCGACGCGGAAATCGCCGGCGCGACCCCGAGGAGTCTTCCCGGGCGTAGGAAACGCACGCTCGCGGGACTAGAGCGTCTGACTTAGTTTTTCGGCGTGTCTCCCACCGGTTGCTGGTCAATCTGACAACTCATATCGCCCTGCTACGCGGGATAAATGTCGGCGGCCATCGCAGCGTCGGCATGACCGACCTGCGCAACTTCCTCACTCAGCTCGGATTCGACGACGTCCGGTCGCTGCTGCAGAGCGGTAACCTCGTATTCGGAAGCAGAGCGCGCACCGGCGCCGAGCTCGAGCGTTTTCTCGAAGCCGAGTCGGTGAAGCGCTTCGCCATGGAGATCGATTTCTTTGTGCGGGCGCCCGAGGAGTGGAAGAGCATCATCAGGCAGAATCCCTTTCGCAAGGAAGCGGAGGCGGATCCGGGGCATCTCGTAGTCATGCTTCTCAAGAGTCCGCCGGGCCCCGAGGATGTTGCCGCGCTTCAGGCGGGCATCACCGGTCCCGAAATAATTCGCGCGAAAGGCAGGCAGCTGTACGCGTTCTATCCCAACGGGCAAGGCCGATCGCGCCTGACCCACGCGATGATCGAAAAGAAGCTGGGTCGTTGCACGGGTCGCAACTGGAACACCGTGATGAAGCTGGCGGTGCTGGCCAAATCGGGCTCGACGAAGCTCACTCCCGTCTCTCCGCGCAAGCGCATCTGAGAAACGGGATCACGTCGTCGGAATAGTACGGCTCCTGTGTGCCCCAGAAGACGTAGTCGACTTTCAGGTACTCCGTCGCGAATTTGACGAGCTCGGAAACCTCAACGCGCTTGCCAGTCGCGGGGTTTAGCTCTTCGAGGTTTCCATCCTGAACCGCAATCCCGACGGGAACGACTCCCGCAGCATCTCTGAGCAAGGGATATGAGCTCTTCAACTGGCCGAGCCGATAGGGCAGCAGATCGGGACCGCCAACGCCGACGTGAAAATCTTTCGCGGCTTGATACACAGCGCGCAGATAACCTTTGTCGCTCGTAGGGCGCCACTCCCCCGGCATGAAGTTGCCGTATTCCATCGCAACTGATTTTGGGAAAGCCCGTTTCAACGCCTTCATGTTCACGATGATCGCGTCGCGGTAGCCCTCAAACGAGAACCCCTTGGGGAACAGCCGTCCGCTATCCCCGAAGCCGACGGAGGTCTCGGCGAAGTTGATGCCTTCGATGCTGCCGTCGAATTCCTTTCCCAGCGCGAAGAGCAGTTTGTGAAGTCTTTCCTGCACCGCCGGATCCCAGCGCCTTGCCACCCAACCGACGACGATCGCGTGATCCTCGTTGTCGTCCTTGCTCTCGTATTGCTTGTCGGCGCCGCCATTGTAGATGGGATCACGCAGCAGGTAGCGCGGCACATTTATCCGCGACTCGCTGAAGCTCACGTCCTGTAGTTGGACGAATAGTTTCTTTCCCCTGGACGTCAGGAATGCCAGGTCTTCGCGAATCATGCTGAAATCGTAAGCGTCCTTCTCCGGCTCGAGCTGGCTCCACGTGTACGTGACCTGCGCTCCCTCCAGCGCCCTGGTCTGAAGAAACGACTCCGCCTTGACGACTTTCCCCCTGTCCTGGCCGAAGAAGACGTAATGGTGGACTGGCTTGGTGTTGACGCTGAATGGCTGCTCGATGGGAACCTGTCCTGCCGAACGGCACGCCGCGAGCAACACCGTCAACGCCGCGCCGAATCTGAACACCCTGCTCACGCCAAAGCGTCGAGCAGCTTCTGGTGGATTCCGCCAAAGCCGCCGTTCGACATCACCAGCACCACATCGCCCTTTGCCAGACGCGGCGCGAGATCCGCCACGATGGTATCCGCGTCCTTGAGCTGCTTCGCCCCCTTCCCGGTCGAAGCGAGATCGTTCACGAGCTGCTCCAGGTCCAGAGCCGTCTCCTTCGTGTATCGATCCGGACGGAAGAGCGAAGCGAACACGATTTCGTCCGCACCGCGGAAGGCCTTCACGTAATCGTCCTGGAATTCGCGGCGCTGCGCCGTGTAGCTGCGCGGCTCGAAGACCGCCACGATGCGCCGGCCCTGATATTTCTGCCTGATGGCATCAATGGTCTCGCGGATCGCGGTCGGATGGTGAGCGAAATCGTCGATGACGGCTACGCCGCGAACCTCACCGCGCACTTCCATGCGCCGCTTCACGCTGGCGAAAGTCTTCAACCCCTGACGCACTCCGTCCCGATCCGCCTTGATTGCTTCGGCCGCCGCAATGACGGCCAGCACATTTCGAACGTTGAAGGCGCCGGCTAGAGGCGTCTCGACCCTGCCCCATTCCTCGCCGGCTCGAAATGCGCGGAAGATCGTTCCGCTCTCGCTGAACTGGACGTCGCGCGCGTGCCAGTGCGGCTGCCCGGAAGGTGGCGGTGTCTCGTCCCCGTACGCAAACGATTCGACCGGCGCAAAGGATTTGGGAGCAAGCTCGCGCGTGATCGGGGAATCCCAGCCAGCGACTAGCGTTCCGTTCCTGGGAATGAGATTGATGAAGCGGGCGAACGCGAACTTGTACGCCTCTTCGTCCCGGTAGATGTCGGCGTGATCGAACTCGATGTTGTTGACGATCGCCGTGTCCGGAAGGTAGTGCCACATCTTCGGACCCTTGTCGAAGTAC
>JALYZH010000188.1 GCA_030948945.1 Gemmatimonadota bacterium
GCCCGAGGGAACGGGTACCGGTGCAACCTACGGATATCGGCATCTGCTTCAGTTGCTGTCCATCAAGATTCGGCAGCGCGAGGGACAGAGCCTCGATACGATCCGCGGGGAGATGCGCGATGTCACGGGTGACGCGCTCGAGCGAAAGATCGCACTGTCACTCGCTCCCGCACTCGGCTCCGGGGCCGACGAAGCCGTCGCTCACGACGATGATATCGCACTGCGCTGGCATCGACTCGGCGTCGCCGACGGCATCGAGCTGCACGTTCGCGAGGACTCGCCGGCGGCGCGTGAAGAGGCGGTGATCGCAATGCGCGAGGCAGTTCGCGCCGCTCTCGGGCGCGCGGACATTCGCTGAACTGCTACATCACGTAGCGCGCCGATCGCTCACCGCGCAAATGTTCGAGTAACGCTTTCTTCGCGGCGGCGACTTCCTCCGGCGATAGCCAGTCCGCGACTGTGAAACGGCGTCCTCTTGCCTCCACGGCGATCGCAACCCGCCCCCCGCGCATCACCAGTAATGCGCCAGAGCCCCGAGGTCTTGACAATGGATCGCGATCGACGAACTCGAGCGGCAGGCTGTAGATATTCGCGGGATCGCTCGCCGCCATCACGACAAAGCTCGCCGCCGCCCGATCCTCGCTTGCAATCGCGCGAAGCCATTCAACCGCATCGGGCAATGCGAACTGGGCGCCGCCTAATCCTTTTACGAAATATCCGCGTCGCACTTCTCCGCGAAACTCGAGTCGCTTGAGCTCGCGGTAGATCGCCCGCCAAGGTACCGGAGGCCGCTCGCGACGCCACCAATCCCGTGAGACAATTCCGTAGCGCGCGAGCCACTGCCGCGCGATTAGTTCCGCTCTTTCTTCCTCCGGAAGGTCCCGACCTAGAGTTCCGCGTCGGCGAACGAGTGACCAGCGGCCGGTCCAGCCGCCGGGCGCCGCGCCCGGTTTGTCCGGACGCCTCCATTTGGGAAGTCGGCGCACGTTGGGACGCCGTTGAACTATCCTGCGATTGGGAGATGGTGTGTAGTCAGCCGGGAGCCAGCTCGTTGGATCGGGTCCGGTGCGCGGTGCCATCGGTTTCCAGCGACCGACTTCGCGAAGAGCCTCCACCGTGTCGTTCGTAACCAAACCCCACGCAGCCAGCTCGCGGATCGCTTCGCGAGTGGCGAGCATCGTGAGCCCGGTGATCGCTTGTATGTCGCCAATGAACGACGCGCCCTCCGTCGCGATCGTCGCTCGTACCTTTTCCGCGTTTCCACTGAGCACCGGCTCCGATTCATCCGATAACCAGATTGCGCCGGTGCCACGCTCGAAGAAGCGTACCCGGCCGAGTGGTATCGCACCGGACTCGGGATCGTAATTACCCTCTCCCACCCAAACAGGCTCCCCGGTTGCGCTGAACTGCGACAACGCCTGTGGGTCATATCCTTTTATTCTCACGCGCAGATAATCGCGGTCCCAGGCGACCGGCGGTCGTGCTATACCATATAGTTGGCGGACCGCCGTCGCGGTCCCTGCCACTCCTTCGAGGCGATCCCGTTCGTCGAGATGCTGCCAGCGCTGCATGAAGGCCGAGAAGTGCGGAAGCTCCACCGCTTCGATCTGTTTACGAAGGGCAGCGAGAGCTCGCCTACGTCCGATCTCGACTACCCGTCGCGAGCACCATTCGATGTCTCGAACCTCACGACGGAATTTTCCGCGAATGAGTTTCCCCGTCCTCTCCCATTCGCTTAATCGGGATTCGATCCAGTCGAGCGACCATCCGTAGCGGTCGCGAATCTCCTGAGCTGTCACCGGCCCGGATTGTGTCAGGAATCGCGCGAGGATTTCCCGCCGCGCCACTGAAGCATTGATCGAGGGATGAAGGAGCACGTGGGGAATCGCCTCCGCTGCATCCTGGTCGATCAGCTCCGCGCCCTGCCGCACGCGAGCCAACGCCTCCGCGCTGAACGCCGAGACGTATCTCGGATAAGTCTCGGTGAGAATGAAGCGCCATTCACGCGCTCCCTCACCACCCAGCTGGATTGCGACTACGCGGCGGCTTGCAAGAAGCTCCGCGAAAGGTTCTCCTCGCGCGCCTTCGTCGGGAGTTGCCACACGAGATCCGACTTCTTCCCCGCTCAGATCGCCCGCTTTGTCGAGTAGGTGCGCCAGCTCATCATCTGTTCGGGCTCGTCTGCCTGCTGCGGTGCCGCGTCTTTCCGCAAGAGTCTGCTCGATCGCTTCCAGAGTGATGTCATCGCTGCCTTCACCACCCATTACTTCGTCGAGGAAAGCGCGATCCAACGACAGTAGGGCGGCCCTCTGTTCCGCGCGGGGTGTGTCGTCGCCGTAAAGCCAATCCATTACGAACCCGAACTGCAGACTTGCAGCGAATGGGGACGGAACGTCGGTGTTGACATTGTGAATGCGGATATTTCCGGCGGTTATGTCGGCGAGTGTCTCCTTGAGTCCTTCCATATCGAAGGCATCCTGCAACACCTCGCGGTACGTCTCGACGAGAATCGGAAAGCTCGGGAACTGCCGCACTGTCTGGAGCAGATCGAGCGACTTCAATCGCTGTAGCGAGAGCGGCATTCTCCGCCGGGGATTTCCCCGCGGCAGCAGCAGCGCCCTCGCCGCATTCATTCTGAATCGCGCGCCGAAGAGCGACGTGGATCCCACTTCTTCGAGAACGAGTTGCTCCGCCTCCGCACCGGAAAGTCCGAGCAGTGCCTGAACAGGCGTAGTCATCCCCAAATTGGGGAGCCGCAGCATGATCCCGTCATCCGTCGTCTGCACCTGAAGATCGGTATTGTTGATAGCTTCGCGGACGCGCTGAGCGAGAGCCATTCCCCACGGCGCGTTGATCCTTCCGCCGAAAGCGGCGTGAATCACAATGCGTACCGCTCCGGTTTCATCTCTGAACTGCTCGATCACGATGTTCTTGTCATCGGGCACGATGCCCGTAGCCGCTCGCTGAGACGCGATGTACTTCACCAGGGAGTTCGCCGTCGCGGCGTCGCAGCCGTATCGGTCCGCGAGATCTGCTTCGTCGGGTGCTTCCGCCAGCTCGCGACGAAGCGCGCCGACTCGGTGACTGAGCATCAGCGATCGAGCCATGTACTCCCCATGCCAGAACGGCATCCGTGCTGGCGTCCCTGGCGCCGGTGTTACCACGACGCGGTCGTGCTCGATCGCCGCGATCCTCCAGGTGGAGGAGCCAAGCTGAAATACATCTCCCATCCTGGATTCGTGCACGAATTCTTCGTCCAGCTCACCTAGCCGTGTCCGGTCAGGCAGATTGACGGTGTACAACCCGCGATCTGGAATGGTCCCGCCCGAGATGACAGCCGTCATGCGCGCCGCGCGTGAGCCGGTCAACCTGTCGTTCACGCGATCCCACGTAATCCTCGGCTCGAGCTCCGCCGCAACATTGGACGGATATTTCCCCGACAGCATCGCCAGCACTTCGTCGAACGCGCTCCGCGTGAGCTGATGGCACGGGTAAGACCGACGGACGAGCATGAACAGGTCTTCACTCGACCAATCGTCCACCGATACTGCCGCGACGATCACCTGCGCCAGCACATCAAGCGCGTTCTGGACGACGTGAGTGGGCTCTACCTCCCCTGCCCGCATCGCGGCGACGATCGCCGCAATCTCCACCGCATCGTCGCGGAACGTCGGCACCAGGATTCCGCGGCTCGGTACGCCTAGCGTATGACCAGCGCGCCCAATTCTCTGGAGCGCGGAAGCGACGCGCTTCGGCGACTGTAGCTGGATCACGAGATCTACGGAACCGATGTCGATTCCCAACTCCAGGGAGCTCGTAGTAATGAGCGCGCGAAGCGAGCCCGCTTTGAGGCGTTCCTCAAGCGCAAAGCGCCGCTCCCTTGCCAGTGATCCGTGATAAGGGAGAGCAATCTCCTCGTCAGCGAGCGCATTGACTCGCGCCGCGATCTTCTCGGCCTGCGCCCTGTTGTTGACGAAGACGAGCGTGGTGCGGGACTGCCGGATGTGTCCGAGCACGAGCGGCGCGACCGCCGGCCAGATGCTCCCTCCAACATTTCCGAGATCAGCGACTGGTGACTCGACCGAGATCACCATCTCTTTCGTCATCCCGCAGTCGACTATCGTGACCGGCCGGAATCGAGGTGCGCTGACCGCATGGTCTTCGCAGCCTCCCAGAAATCGCGCGACTTCCTCGAGCGGCCTCTGCGTCGCGGAAAGACCGATTCTCTGTGGTGAAGTCGCGACCAGCGCTTCAAGTCTTTCCAGCGTGAGGGCCAGATGCGACCCTCGCTTCGTTCCCGCGATCGCGTGTATCTCGTCGACGATCACCGCACGCGTGCTGCTGAACATCCCACGCCCTTTGAGCGTCGTCAGCATGATGTTCAGCGACTCGGGCGTCGTGATCAGGATGTGAGGAGATTTCCGGAGCATTCGGGCCCGCGCCGAGGCCGGCGTATCACCTGTCCGCACGGCGACCCGTATTTCTGGAAACTCCTGTCCGGCGGCACCAAAACGGGTTCGAAGATCCGCTAGAGGGCGATCCAGATTCCGCTGAATGTCGTTGTTGAGGGCCTTGAGCGGCGAGATGTAGAGAAGATGAACCGCATTCGCCAGCGGTTCTTCGAGCCCGCGTACAATCAGCTCGTTCAGCTCCCACAAAAAAGCAGCCAGAGTCTTTCCGGTGCCCGTGGGAGCGAGGATCAGCGTATGCGATCCAGTTGCGATCGCTGGCCATCCCGAGCGCTGCGGAGCGCTCGGCTCCCCGAACGTCTCCTCGAACCATTGCCCTACCAGGGGATGAAATCGCGCTAGCATGGAAGCAGTACCCGTCACATCACGCGCCAAACGCAGAACAGCGGCGGAATACTAGAGGACGCGCCGCAGTTTCTGCGCGCACCACTCCAGGATCTTGTTCGAGAACGGTCGCTTGCGAAACTCGGCGAGCTTCATTTCCTGGGAGGACTTTATGTCGTCCATGAAGATCGAGTCCATTTGCACTCCCACCGCTGGATCGAGGGCGACCAGCAGCGATTCATCGTTGAACGAGAGCGATCGATTGTCGAAATTCATCGAGCCGATATAGGACCAGGTGCCGTCGACCACCATGCTCTTGGCATGCATCATCGTCGGCTGGTACTCGTAGATTTTCACGCCACCTTCCAGCAGCTTTTCGTAGTACGTTCTTCCCGCATACCACGTCGTTTTTACGTCTGTCTTTCCGCTCACCGTGAGGACGCGTACATCGACACCCCTCCGCTGCGCCGCGAGTAGCAGCTGCATGAAATTCTCGCCCGGCACGAAGTAGGAATTGCTGATATAGATGGACTTCCGCGCCCCCGCGATCGTGAGTGCGAGGAAGCGCTCCGCCGGAGTGCTGCCCATGCTCGGGACGCTGTGCATCAGGCCGGCTTTCATGTTGCCGACTTCAGCGAATGAGGTTTCCGGAAAGAACGAGTCCCCGGTCAACAGCTCTCCGGTTGCCTCAGCCCAGCCGGCGGCGAACGTGGCCTGAAGAGCCGCGACTGTCGGGCCCTCGAATCGAACGTTCGTTTCACGCCATTGATCTTCGTGATGACCGTCGCCGAGCCAATAGTCCGCCAACCCGAACCCGCCGGTATATCCGATTCGGCCATCGACCACGACCACGCGTACGTGTGACCGCTGCGCGGCTTTCTGCAAGCTGTACCATCTGAGCGGCCTGAGCCACACCACCTCGACACCCGCTGCCTTGACCCGCTCCAGCCATTCCCGCTTGAGCGGCTGTGACCCGAAAGCGTCGAGCAGCAGCAGCACGCGCACCTTCTGGCGCGCCTTCTCAATCAGGTACTTGGCCATGGTATCCGCAACCGCGCCCGGCTGCGAGTAGTACATCTGTACCGTGATCGTGCGCTGGGCCGATGCGAGGTCCCTCCAGAGTTGCGGGTAGGTGCCGTCCCCGTTCAGCATAATCTGGACGTTGTTGCCGGGGTCAATGTGCGTCCCGGTATAAAGCTCGATGCTGCGCGAGAACAACGAGTCCGCGATCGACGGCGGGCCGTCCTTGTCGCCTTCCGCAATAACGTTGCGCACCGGCGTGTCGTGGGTGACGGAAAGGATGCCGATCAGCGCCAGCACCAGCGCGAACAACAGCAGGGCTGCGATTGCGATGTACTTGATCAGTGACATATTCTCTCTGCATGACCTACGTGGCCCGTCGGCGAACCGCGACGCGTGCTATCGTCCTCGATCGGTCGCTCGAATCGCTTCCCATCTTCCGTCTGAGCGACTCCGCCGAGGACTCGGCAATCTCCTTCTCCCCTGAGAGCGGCGGGCGCTGGCGCGTTCTGCCCAGTCCGGGCGACCGCTTGCCCGGTACTTTCGATCAGGATGTCTACATCGAGCTCCTGCACCGCTACCACGAGGCAGGATCCCCCGACGATGGGGTGGTCAGCTTTACCCTCCACGCCTTCCTGCGTTCGATCGGGAGGCGTGTCGACGGCAGAACGTACGAACAGCTTCGGTCCGCCCTCACCCGGCTCGAGAGAACGATTCTCGAATCCAGCGGAGTGTACGTTGCAGCAAGCGAAGGACAGCCGCTAGAAGGACGCTTCACCATACTCACTTCCGTCTCCATCGCGCGGCGCAGGCTTGCCGAGCGCGAGCAGTTCACGCTGTTTCCCGTCCTGACCGCATCAGAACCAGGTGACGCACATGTCACGATTGGACCGCTGATCAGGTCCAACATCGCAGCCGGTCATACCGTCACGCTTTCCGCCGTTCACTACCTCTCCCTCACCAATCCAGTCGCGCGCAGGCTCTACAGACTCCTCGAAGTCGCCCGCGAGGAAGGCATGGTTACCTGGAGAGTACCGCTCGCTTCACTTGCCGAGCAGTTGCCGCTTACTCAGCGGTATCCGTCGCACTTGCAACGAGTGCTCCAGCGCGCGCATGTGTTGCTCCTCGCGGCTGTATTGCTACGCGATGCCAGGTTCCGGCAGCTTAACGGCGACTGGCTTGTCGACTACGTGCTCGCCTCGAGAGCTGCCTGACCAGCTACTATGTGTCCGGTGGTGCCTTTTGTGCGTCATTTCTTGGAACACTGCCTCCTAGCGGGCGTATCTTATTAGCTTACCGCCCTCCCCAATTACAT
>JALYZH010000198.1 GCA_030948945.1 Gemmatimonadota bacterium
ATCTTCTCAAACTCCCGTTCGTTTGGCACCCGTCGACCTAAGCGCGCCGAATTAGTCCTCAAGGGCGCCTCAAAAAGCTATTCCGTGATTCGACACCAGCTCCCCGCGTACTCCCCTGTCTCCGCAAGGCGGCGTTGCTCGCCGCCGGACAGCTCTCGGGCATGGGTGAAGATCCGAGGCCGGCGCTGCGGGCCCTGCTCCAGCGGGAATACGACGCAAGCGGTGTCGTGTTGTGCGGATCCGGAACCCAGGCGCTGACGCTCGCGATCCACGAAGCCCGGCGGCGTGTCGATACGAAGACGCCGGTTGCAATCCCGGCGTTCTCCTGTTTTGACGTGGCGAGTGCGGCTATTGGAGCCGATGCCCTCGTCAGTCTATACGATCTCGATCCAGATACGCTGAGCCCGGATCTGGTATCGCTCGAGCGGGCGCTGCGCGGGGGGGCGCGCGTAGTAATTGTCGCGCCCCTTTATGGTATTCCGGTCGATTGGCGCGCCCTCACGGATCTGACCCGGCGATACGAGGCAGTGGTTGTCGAGGATGCGGCGCAGGGGCATGGTGCATCGTGGGACGGGAAACGCCTAGGCTCTTTGGGCAAAATCGCGATACTCAGCTTCGGGAGGGGTAAGGGTTGGACTGGCGGGAGCGGCGGAGCAATTCTACTGTCCGATTCAACGGGTGATCCTTCCGCCGAACAATTTGCGGAGCCGGAATTTTCGCAACGGATAGCTGTAGCCATACGGGTCGCGGCTCAATGGGCACTTGCTCAGCCCGATATCTACGGGTTGCCCCTTTCCATTCCCGCACTTCGGCTTGGGGAAACGACGTACTTGCCTCCACGCCCGGTGAGAGCTATGACTCGGGTGGCGGCAGCCACGTTATTGGCGACGCACGATGCTTCACGAAAGGAAGCCAGCGTGCGGCAGTCGAATGCGAATGCAGTGGTCACCGGGATCGCGGATTCTGCCCAAGTGAAACCAATCCCGACTCATAGCTGCACGACCGCCGGCTATCTCAGGCTACCGGTGAGGGTTCCGGGGGGAATGGCAAGTTTTCCAAATGTGCAGCGTGCGCTGCGGCTGGGAATAACTCCAAGCTATCCCATGTCTCTCGCGGCGCTCCGGCAGCTGGCTGGACGACTCGTTGCACCGCATGGCGTGTGGCCCGGAGCGCAAACTCTCGTTCGCGAGCTTGTGACAGTGCCGACGCACTCGCGTTTGCGTGCACACGAAGTGAACGAGATCATAGGGATCCTGCGCACTCTTGAAAGGGTTTGATAGATGGACGATCTGTGCCAATCAACGAACACGTACCCGCTTTATCTCGGTGAAAGCGGACGCGATCGACTACCACTCCTTCGATGACATCCTTTCGAACGATAGTGCTTAGCTGCGGTGATCTTGGAGTGCAGGTCGCGAACGCATTGCAAGCAGACGGCGCAAGCCAAGTCGTCGGACTGGTAGTGGCTCCGTTCGATCGCCGGCCGCGAACATTGCGCGCAAAATTCCGTCACGTCATTCGGAGGCAGGGTTGGCTCGGATTGTTCGCGGTAATGGGGGCAAAAATCGCCTCACTCGCTCGCGTACGTGCGCCGCGAGGCGCCGTATCCGCAGTTTCCGGAGTCGCGCTCGCCCCGGGGATAGAGCGTTTTGACGTAACCGACTTTCATGCGCCAGAATCCCTTTCGATCATCGAGGCGCTGCGTCCGGACCTAGCCATCCTCGCCGGTACCTACATACTGAAAGAGTCTGTATTTGCGCTTCCCCGGCATGGTTCGATCAATCTGCATTCGGGGAAAGTGCCCGAATTTCGCGGCGCAGCACCAGCATTCTGGGAGCTCTACCACGGAGAAAAGGCCGTTGGTGTGACCATCCATCGCGTTGATGCTTCGCTTGACGCAGGGCCCATCCTGGCCGAGGAGATGTTCCCGATCGATACAGCGCCAGAAGGCGATCCTCTAACCTACATCGAGCAATTCAGGCGAGATGTCCTCGGACCAAATGGTGTGAGGATGCTCGTTGAAACCGTACGTGCCCTCGTGGAAGGAAAGGCCAAGGAAATTCCGCAGAACCACGCTCTCGCCCGCACTTTCCGTTCTCCAGACTACCGTGCCGTACGCGAGCTACGCAGTCGAGTGAGGACTCGGAGAAAGCGAGGAGGCACGAAGTGATGCGGCAGATCAAGGCTTTGCTCGGCCGAGTGATCTTCGCGTCGAGAGTCTATAAGCTGCTTCTCCGGAATAAGGCCGTCATCGTGCTATTCCACCGCATCGACGACCGCTACCCCGGCGATCCGATCACCTGCAGCACCACCGAATTCCGCGAGTTCTGCGATTTCTTTCAGCGCTACTTCACGGTCGTCCCTTTCCATACGCTTATCGAAAAGCTGAAACGTGGGGAGGACATCACTCGGCACCTGGTCATAACCTTCGACGATGGCTATCGCGACAATCGCCGTGCAGCGGACGAACTGGTGCGTCGCGGAATGCCCGCCAGCTTCTTCATAGCGACCGAGTTTATCGGTTCGGATCGGGTGCCTTGGTGGGACGCAAACGCGGGCATCGTCTCCGAGTGGATGTCGTGGGCCGACGTGCGATCGTTGAGCAACGATGGGTTCGAGCTGGGTGCCCATACCAAGAATCATGTCGACCTGGGTGTTGTTTCAGGCGCGGAAGCCGTGGAGGAAATTGCCGGCTCGGCACGCCGCCTCGCCGCTGAAACTGGTAGGCGCATCGACCTTTTCAGTTATCCCTACGGACGCCGGCACCAGATCACGGAGGAGAACCGTGACATCGTCCGTAAGGCGGGGTTTGTTTGCTGTCCGTCAGCCTATGGTGGAACGGTACGCAAAGGGAATGATCCCTTCCGCATCTGCCGAGCTCCTATTTCTCCCTGGTACATCTCTCCCGATCAGTTTGGCTTCGAGGCCATACTCAGCCAATAAAACGAGTCTCCACCCGCCCCGTAGTTGAGGGGCAATGGTTTGGATCACCGTGGCCACAACTTGCTGAGCCAACTCCCGGCAATTACGGCAATCGCGTGGCAGAACAAAAG
>JALYZH010000200.1 GCA_030948945.1 Gemmatimonadota bacterium
CGAACGCGATAGTGCTCGCGCGCGAAGGCGCAACAATTGGGATCGGTGCGGGCCAGATGTCACGGGTGGACGCCGCGTTCCTCTCCGTGCATAAAGCGCGTCTCGCCGGTCACGACACGAAAGGATCTGTAATGGGGTCGGATGCCTTCTTCCCGTTTCGTGACGGCGTCGAGCAGGCGGCGGAAGCAGGTGTGAGCGCGATTGTTCAGCCGGGCGGCTCGGTGCGCGATGAGGAAGTCATCCAGGCAGCAAACGAGTTCGACATCGCGATGATCTTTACGGGCATGCGCCAGTTCCGTCACTAGCGATGACGGCTGCGTCGCGAGCCACAACCGATGCTCTCGACTACCGCCCATCCTATCGCGCGGCAGCGATAGCGTCGGGGGTTGTGTTTCTCCTCTATCTCCTGACACTCGCTCCGTCCACCGCAATGTGGGACACGAGCGAATACATCGCAGCTGCGTTCGACTTCGGGCTCCCGCATCCGCCGGGCAACCCATTCTTCATTCTACTCGGCCGGTTCTTCGCGATACTGCCGATCGCGTCGAACGTGGCGATGCGCATCAATATTCTCGCCGCGCTCTGCAGCGCGACGGCGGCGGGAATGTGGTTCCTCATCACCGAGCGTGTGCTCGTTGGATGGCTCCCCGAACGGTGGCAAAGGATCGTTGGAGGCTCACTCGCCGCGCTCATCGGGGCGACGGCATTTACAGTCTGGGCGCAGTCCGTCGTCAACGAGAAGGTCTACACGGTATCGCTCCTCGGGCTTGCGCTCGTGTCGTGGCTCATCGTTCGGTGGTGCGACGACCCCGACGGACAAAAAGCGGACAGGCTTCTTGTTCTGATCGCGTACGTCAGCGGCCTCGGTTACGCGAATCACATGGCGGGGTTCCTCGCTCTGCCCGCGGTGGCCGCAGCCGTAATCATCCGGCGCCCTCGCACGCTGCTGCGGTGGAGGCTGCTGCTCGCAATCGCTGGAGCGCTCGCGCTCGGAATGACGCCATTTCTGACACAACCGCTGCGGGCGGCACACTTTCCGGGGATAAACGAAGGCGAGCCGACCGGGTGCGCGACGAAGATTGGTGTCAGCTGCACCCTGAGCAAGGCGACCTACGAGCGCTTCATGTACAACTTCAATCGCGGGCAGTACGGCAAACCCGCGCTCAGCGACAGGCAGGCGCCGTTCATCGCGCAGGTAGAGATGTGGTGGCTGTATTTCCGGTGGCAGTGGCTCCGTGATCCACTCAGCAGTCGCCAGCCGTTTCAGAAAATGCTCGCCACGCTATTTCTGCTCCTCGGTGGTCTCGGCGGGTACGTCCACTGGAAGCGGGACCGACGATCGTTCTCGTATTTCGGGCCCCTGATGCTGACGGTCACGCTGGGCCTCATCTACTACATGAACTTCAAGTACGGCGCTTCGCAATCACCCGAGCTGGGCGACAATGTGGCGCGAGAGGTTCGCGATCGCGACTACTTCTACTTATGGAGCTTCTCCGCGTGGAGTGTGTGGGCGGCGCTCGGCTTCGTGTACGTTTGGGAGACGATTGCCGCGCTCATCGGCTCGGAGAAAGTGCACGTAGGAAGCGAGACGCTCGACCTGCCGAGACGGCGGAGCTGGCTCCTCGCCACACCCGTTCTCGCCCTCGCGCTCATTCCGCTGTTCGCCAACTGGAAAGCCGCGTCGCGCGCCGGCCAAACCGACACCGCTGATTTTGCCGCGGACCTGCTCAACTCCGTGGAGCCCTACGGAATTCTGATCACCTCGGGCGACAACGACACCTTTCCGCTCTGGTACGCGCAGGAGGTCGAAGGGATCCGACGCGACGTGATAGTCGCGTGTCTCTCCTTGCTCAACACCGACTGGTACACCCGCCAATTGTTGCGGCGTCCTGTCTACGAGTACGATTCCATCCGCGGCCCGGCGATCTACCGCGGCAAAGTCAGGAAGAAGCCGAGTGGGCCGCCCCTGAAGCTGACGATGGACCAGGCCGATGCGGTTCCAACGGCGATCCAGCTCAGCGCGCCGCAGACCTTTCGCAAGGAAGGAACTGATATCGTCGTCTCGATCAACCCGCGCCAATTCGCGGATTTTACCGGACTCGAGCGCGCTGATCTCTTCGTCCTGTACATGATTCGCGATGCATATCCCGAGCGTCCGTTTTTCTTCAGCCGCACGACTGGGGGATATCCGGAGGAAATGGGCTTTCTCCCTTATACACTGACTGTCGGGCTCGCGCGAAAATTGGTGCCCGCCGTCCCCAAGGCTGGGAACGGAATCGTCTTCTTTTCGGGAGACGGATGGTTCGATGCAGCGACGACGCGGGCGTTGTGGGAAACGGTAATCAAGGCTCCCGCGTCATTAGCAAAGCGGGACATGTGGGTCGACCGGCCGTCAGCGGGAATCCCATTTCTCTACGTGCGCACAGGGCTCGAGCTCAGTGCCGCGCTCGATCAGCTGGGACTGAAGGAAGAGGCGGCTCGCGTCCGCGCACAAACGGTGCAGATCGCGCGCGCGACACAGCTCGAGGATGTGATCGGGGGCGTGGTGCGGTAGTGCGTTGCCCGAGTAGTTGGGCGCTCTTATCTTGAGAGTGCAGGAGGGTTGGCAGAACGGCTATTGCACCAGTCTTGAAAACTGGCGCCCGCAAGGGCTTGGGGGTTCGAATCCCTCACCCTCCGTCGACCATCCGAGAGCTACCGCGCGCAACGCCGCCGGTAGCTCTCGTTGCTCGGCAGGTGAGCTCTACTGTCCCGGTATCTTTGGCGCAGGTCCGAGCCGCGCCAGCCTCGCCTTCATCGTGCTGAACCCTGAGTCGTTCGACTGGAGACTATTCAGCTGCGATGCCGGGACCCCACTCAGCATCCGCTGGATGTCAGCCAGACGGTCCTGTGTACCAGGGTGCGACGCGAACCAGCCAGCCGCGGCACCGCCGCCGCCTGATGACTGCTCCTCCGCCAGAAGCTTCTGGAAGAACGTGTACATCCCGCGTGGGCTGATGCCGGCGCGCATCACGTTGTTGAAGCCGCCCTCATCCGCCTGGATTTCATCCGTGCGGCTGAATTTCGCGAAGACAGCTGTGCCGCCGATGTTGATCGCCGCCTGAGCAACCCCGCTTTGGCACACCCCGGTGAGCGCGCAAACGATTCCGACTCCCACGTTGGCGCCTTGCGCCTGCTCCATCTGCTTCACCGAGTGACGCCTGACGACGTGCTCGATCTCGTGTCCGACAACCCCCGCTACCTCCGACATGTTGCTGGCGCGCGCGAGGACACCGCGATTGATGTAGATGAATCCGCCCGGAAGTGCGAACGCATTGACGAGATCCGAATTCACAACCTGGAACTGCCAGTTCAGATCGGCCCGTGATGTGGTCCGCGCGATACGATTGCCAAGCGAGTTCACGTAATTGTTGATTACCGCGTCCTGCACCATTGGCAGCTGGGCGTTCACCTGCTGTGCCTCTTGCTGCCCCATTTGTACTTCCTGCTGCGTGGAAACTCCACAGCCAGCGAGCAGTGCAATCGCGCCGACTGTGATTGAGATATTCCTCATCGACTGATCCCTCGAGAAGTTGTGTTCGTCGCCGGTCGCGACTGGGCCGACCGTAGTGAATGGCAGGAAGCAGACCAGTTGGATCACACGGTCCCAAGCAAACACGAGCGTCGCGAAAAGGCGGCCACGAGTTGTGCTCGTGACCGCCTGAAAATCCGTTCAATATCGCGAATGTCCGCGATTATCTGGGGACTACGACCGTCCGCTTCGAGTCGGTGAACACCGTGTACTCGGTTCCCGACGAGATGTTGGCGGATAGGCCTTTCTTGGTTGCGCCGATCCCGAGTGTGAGAAGGCCAAGGGCTGCGGCCTGACTTTGCCGGCCTTTTCCAACGGTTTTCGTCGTTCCGCGAAGAGGGATTTTCGTCCCGTCGACGGCGCGAACCGACGTGACCTGAATGGTCATCGCGCCAGGATTCCCGCCCGCACTACGACGGGCGACGTGCGCCACTGTCCCCTGTACCGCAGTTCCCTGTGGAATGAGGACGTGACCGAACTCCGAATAATCGGAGGTCAGGTGGAACGCCACCGGCTCGCCCTGATTGACCGACGCGCTCGAGAGGTCCTGATCGATTGCGACGGTAAGGGGCGTGCCTGCGGGTATCACGACCGGCATGTGGGTACTCGAGTTCGCGGCTGCAGCAGCGCGCGCGTCTGCACGCGGCGATTGCGCCGTAACCGGAACCGCCGCCAGCGTCGCGGCCACCAACGTGATCAAGCTATAGGAACACTTCATGACTTATCTCCTCGAAATTGCGACCGCGGAATGGCGGACTGAGCCATATGATAGTCAAGACCAGTGCCATGGTTTGGGGCTTGCTTTCACGCAGCTTTTAGCAGCGTATTTTCCCCTTTTTCGAGTGGATCTACGACTTCGAAGCTGGCGCAGCCCGCCCTCTTCCGATCAATTTCCACGATCACTAATGGACTCCGCCCAACATGGCTGACTTCACAAAAGAATGGATCGAGCATCTCAAGACGCAAATCGCGGGTCGGTTGAACATCGTGGCCGACAAGATGGATCCGCAGACCTACGACCAGCTCGTTACGGACCTCGCGTGGTTCACTTTTCGGTTCGCCCGCGATCCCGACACGAAGATGAGAAAAGTTTTCCGGTGAGCTCGCGCGTGACGGCATTAGATTCGCCGTAGAGCCTCGGGCGGCTGCCAACCATCCGGCAGGGGGAGCTAATGGCGACGTGTGAAGTCTGCGGGAACGATTACGACAAGTCGTTCACCGTCACGATGAAGGGGAAATCCCATACCTTTGACTCATTCGAGTGCGCGATACATGCGCTCGCGCCCAAATGCTCGCACTGCGGGTGTAAGATCATCGGGCATGGAGTCGAGAGCAGCGGCACGTTCTATTGCTGCGCGAGCTGCGCCGAAAAATCAGGCGTCAAGGGACTCGAAGACCGTATCTAGCAGCGGAGGCGAGAATACCGTGAAGTGGAAGAGACGACGAGACCCGAACGGCAAGATCGGCGACGAGCGCGTGCGCACCAAGTTCGCCTGGTTTCCCGTAGAAGCGGATGATGGATACACCTACTGGCTGGCCCCCGTTGTCGTTCGCGAAAAGCTCCTGCCCAAAGTGGGACGCGGTGGATTCGAGGACGACGAGCGGGAGTGGGAGGTTGTCGAAGCAAAGCCGGTCGAGCCCGGGAAAAAGACGAAAAACCGCAAGAAGTAGCTGCTTGCTCCTTACAATCGATCTCAACGCCGACCTGGGCGAAGGGTCCGGCCGGTCCCACTTCCCGCAAGACGAAGCATTGCTCGACCTGGTGTCATCCGCCAACATCGCCTGCGGATTCCATGCTGGAGATGCGACCACTATGCGGGACACTGTAAGAGCGGCGAAAGCGCGCGGTATCAGGATCGGTGCGCACCCTTCCTATCCCGATATCACCGGCTTCGGCCGCAGAGAGCTCGGTCTCGACCCACGACAGATTCAGTTTCACGTTGCCTACCAGCTTCGCGCGCTCCGGGATCTATGCAGCCTCGAGACCGCCCGTCTCTCATACGTAAAGCCGCACGGCGCACTGTACAATCGTGCCGCAAAGGATTCGGCCGCGGCCGACGCGATCGCAAGCGCAATGCGTGAAGTGGATCCGTCACTCGTCCTGCTCGGGTTAGCCGGAAGCGCGATGGCGAGGGCGGCAGAGCGTGCCGGTGTCCATTTCGCCTCCGAAGCGTTCGCCGATCGAGCGTACAGGCGCGATGGCTCACTGGTGCCGCGTGCCGAGCCCGGGGCGGTAATTCACGACGTCGAGGCCGCTGTCGCTCGCGCGATCACCCTGATCAAGGCGAACACGGTCAAGGCGGACGATGGATCTACCATCGGAGTAATCGCCCAATCTCTTTGCGTTCACGGTGACAATCCCGACGCGGCGCCAATGTTGCGCGCCCTCAGGGCGGGCCTGGAAACTTCCGGCGTCAGGATCGCGCCGTTCGCCGCTTGACTCAAACCAAGCTGCGCGCGCAGCCACTTGGCGATTCAGCGATCACGATCGCGTTGGGAAACGAGCGAAGCCCCGAGCTGCTCGAACGTGTGCACGCCACCGCGGCATTGCTCGCTCACGCTTCCCTTCCCGAAGTCCAGGACATCGTTCCTGCGTACCTTGCCGTCGCAGTTTTCTACGACCCGCTGCTCGCTTCTTACGAGGAGATGTCGCGGAAGCTTCTCGACGTGTGCACGAGTACGACATCGTCGACGACTGACTCGGGTACACTCCGCGAGCACGATCTTCGAGTTACTTACGACGGCCCCGATTTGGAACAGGTCGCCGTCTCGGCCGGCCTCTCTGTCGCCGAGGTAATCGCGCGTCACAGTGGGCGAACGTACACGGTCGATCTCCTCGGGTTCGTGCCTGGCTTCGGTTATCTGAGCGAGCTGGACTCGTCGCTCCACTTCCCCCGCCGCGCGCAGCCTCGACCTCGCGTTCCGGCCGGAAGCGTTGCGATTGCCGGCGCGCAGACCGCGATTTATCCGCTCGACACTCCGGGAGGCTGGCATCTCATTGGGCGTACGAGCGCCGTCCTCTTCGATCCTCTCCGCGACCCGCCAGCACTCCTGCGCGCTGGAGACAAAGTCCGATTTCTTCCGACACCGTGATCACCGTCGGCCGCGCTCCACCGTACCTCACGATCCAGGACAAGGGCAGAGCTCTTTCACGCTCTTCCGGCGTTCCCCGTGGTGGCGCGATGGATCTATTCGCGTTGCAAGCGTTGAATGCAATTGTTGGCAATCCTCTTGATTCCGCCGCATTTGAATGGGCGCTCGGCGGTGGATCCGTAACGTTTCAACACGATTGTTTTTTTGCGTTCGGCGGAGCGCGCGCCCGTGCCACCTTAGCAGGACGAATGGTTCCGCCGTTCACGACTTTACGTGCCCGCGCCCATGACGAGCTGACGGTAGAACAGCTGACCGCCGGTCGATTTCTCTACATCGCCCTCAGCGGCGGTATCGACGTTCCGGTAATACTGGGAAGCCGCGCGACATATCTGCCTGGACGTTTTGGCGGTTACGATGGGCGAATGGTAGCGCGCGGCGATTCCCTGCCTCTTGGGAAAGCTCCACCCTCGACTCCGCCGGAAGGCTTTACCTGTCCCCCGGAGCTTCTTCCGCGGTACGAGTCGAGCGGAGTGCGAATAGTCCGGGGAACGCATGCGGACCTTTTCGATGACGATGCCTGGGCCACTCTTACCGATACTGAATTTACTCTCTCCACAGCGTCGGACCGTACCGGATACAGGTTGTCGGGAGAGTCTGTGCCGTCCTCGGTCGCTAATCTTCCATCCGACCCGAGTTGTCAGGGCGCGATCCAGATCCCGGGCGACGGAATGCCCATCGTGCTGATGGCCGATGCGCCAACGGTCGGTGGGTATCCGAAGATGGCGGTGGTCTCGGAAGCGGATCTCCCGATCCTCGCCCAGCGGTCACCCGGCCAGACCGTACGCTTCCAATTGGTGACAATCGAGCAGAGCCAACGCGCGCTCAAGCGCCGGGTCTCCGATCTCCAGACGATTCGCGCTACCGGCGCGACTTCTGCATAGGAGGAATGCACTGCCGCGCGTCATGCGGCTCAACAATTGTTGGGGGGCTGTACCCATGGAAGGAAATAACCGCGAAAGTACGCAATCGAACACCGGCAACGAACAGACAGGCTTCGGCGGACAGATCACTAGTGTCGCCTCATCGGTTAAGGGTAAGGCGGCGGCGATACCCTCCATGCTCGCCGACGGACTCGAGGCCGGCGCCGAGGCTCTTCGTCAACGCCGTACTTCGAAGAGCGGCGCGGATGGATCGGCGGTCGCGATCACGGATGATTCCAGCATCGCGGCGGTAACCGACACCCTCGCCACCGGAATGCAGTCGAGTGCCGATTGGCTGCGCGATGCGGACATCGACAAGCTGAAGCAGGGCGTCGAGAAGCAGGTGAAAGAGCATCCCGCCAGGTCTCTCCTCGTCGCGCTTGGCGCGGGCTATCTCATCGGAAAAGCACTGCGCCGGTGATGAAGATGGTAACCACTGAGACAAACCGCGGTGTGGGACAACTTCTCCGCGAAGTGGCGGAAGACGGAGCGCACCTCGCGCGTCAGGAGGTTCACCTGGCGCGCGTCGAGTTCGCGCAAATCGCGCGGGACATCGGCAAGGGCACGGGGTTCACTGTCGCCGCGGCGATGTTGGGTCTGCTCACCGTGCAGATGCTGGTGTTTGGAGTCGTGCTGCTGATGGGAGACGCCCTCTTCCGCGGACATTACTGGATTGCCGCATTCCTGCTGACGGCGCTTCTGGGTGGAACAGCATTCTACCTGCTTAAGCGTGGCGCCTCGCTTCTTTCGCCAAAGAACATCAAGCCTGAGCAAACACTGGCAACGTTACGGAGACACACGCATGCCTGAAACGACGACGGAGGTTCGCGCCGACATCGAACAAACCCGAGCGCGCATGTCCGGCGCGATCGCCGAGCTCGAGCGGAAGGTAGATGTCACCCAGAGAGTCCGGGAACATCCATGGGCCGCTGTCGCCGTGGCGTTCGGCGCGGGTGTCGCGCTGAGTACGTCACGCGCCGACGTCAAAGCTGCCCAGGTTACTTCGCAGGCAACCAAGGCCACGGGGAGCAAGCTCGGAGACGCGCTGGATGGTGTCGTTGCCGCGTTGATCGGCGGAGTGGCGCAGGCGTTCCATTCCCGGATCGACGGGATGGTCAGTGACGTTGTGACGTCCATTCGCGGAGATTCGATGGACCCCTCAAAGCGCGTCGACGAGCCGCCGATCCGCGCAGACTGAGGTGGAAAGGCCCCATGGTGCGACCGTGGGGCCACCGAACGGAAACCGCAGGGCTCAGCCGGACGATTTCTGTTAACCTCGGACCGCGTGGCGCGTCTCTCAGGCTGAACGGTGCGCGACCGCGCCCATCCGAAAAACCGAGCCTCGAGAGAGGAAGGAGTCACAGAATGTTCAAGGCGAAGATTGCGGCTTCCGTTGCCGCTCTGGTTCTCGCAGCGAGCAGCATTGCCTCAGCTCAGGCCGCGAGGAAAGTTGCGGCTCACCCAACCAGAGCACAGTTCGTCTCATGGTGCAGAACCCGCCCGGCCGCGACTGCCGAGTGCAAAGAAGTTCGCAGCGATGTGCGCGGGATCCGCGCCGACCGAAAAGAAGTCCTCACCGATCGCAGAGACCTGAAGTCCGACATCAAGGCCGGCAACAAGCAGGAAGCCAAGGCCGACAAGAAGGAGCTGAAGGCAGACCGGAAGGATCTGCGCGCAGATCGCAAGGATAAGCGTCAAGACGTGCGCGACGCGCGCAGGGATGCGCACCGATAGCAGCTACACATTCGCAGAACAGGCCGGCGCTGGATCACCAGCGCCGGTTTTTTTAGCGTGCCGGCGCGAGCGCGGGAGCCGTGTCCGCCTGTAGGTACCGCGCGAGATGCGCATCGGTGACCTGACGAATGAGCCGCGCGCTCTGCGCGTTGTAGGCGGCGCCGTGATGACCGGGAGGATAGATCCTCAGATCAGCATCGCGCCCCGCGTTGGTCAATGCGGTCAGCAGCTGCATTGTATTCTGCGGATGGACGTTGTCGTCCATCATCGAGTGAATCAGAAGGAGATTTCCGCGCATCTTCGGCGCCTGCTCGATCGGCGCGCTGGCTATATAGCCCTGAAGGTTGTCATTGAGGAGGCTCATGTACCGCTCGGTGTAGATGGTGTCGTAAAGACGCCAGTCTCCCACCGCCGAGTTCGCTACGCCAACGGGGAATAGCTCGGGATACATCTCCATCGTATACACC
>JALYZH010000202.1 GCA_030948945.1 Gemmatimonadota bacterium
GAACAGCGGGCCCACACTGGATGCGCGGACCCGCCGAGCGGAGAGAGAGGGATTCGAACCCTCGATACGCGTTTCCACGTATGCCGGTTTAGCAAACCGGTGCCTTCAGCCTCTCGGCCATCTCTCCGGGAGAGTTTCGAAAGCTAGACGATTACGGAAGGCGGGTAAAGCCGGCGGATCGCAGCAAATACCATCGTACGTGATTTCTCGCGCGTGGGAAAATCCCGTCCGACATCGACGACGGGTTGTGGATGTCAGGCGTGTCGTAAATACGTACGTTTCCCGAACCGAAATTGGACGAAACTCGGCTCGAAAAGAGTGATTTCTGGCACCCCCCCTGCAACGCATAAAACGTGAGCACAGACCTAGGCGCGTCACCTGCGACGGAGGAGCTGGCGGTGAGTTATCGGACGTTTCTCGACACGCAGGGAAGGCGGTGGGAAGTGTGGCTCGTAACACCGGCCGCCGCGGAGAGGCGTAGGGTTGACCGGCGCGCGTCCGCGGGTGAGAGTGGCGGCCACTTCGGGGGACCTGAGCGCCGGCGCACTCCAGAGCGGCGCAGAGGGCCGTTCCGTCGATCGGTGAGTGTTGCCAGCGAGTACAGCTCCGGCTGGTTGTGTTTTGAAAGCGAAGGGGAAAAGCGTCGACTGGCTCCCGTTCCAAGCGGATGGGACGAGGCAGGCCCCGAGCGGATGGCAATCTGGCTCCAGGCGGCGAAGCGCGTTGTCAAATGCGGGCCGTGATATAAATTCCGCACTCCCGCCCTCCGCGTGACCCGCACAACCCCATTCCACAATGCATAGAGCGTCCAGGATCTCGTTCGTCGCGGTTGTCCTTTGCCTTCCCTTCGTTGCCGGCGCGCAGGAGAAGCAGCGCTTTTCGAGTCTCGACGAAGCGCTTCAGGCGGGAGCAATTCTCAATGGCCGTCAGGGTCCGCGAAACGTCAATTGGATCGAAGGCGGGAAGCGGTATTCGTACACTGACCGCGACTCACGCACCAACGCTCCGGTGATCCGCGCCTACGATCCGGCATCCGGCAAAGACACTACGCTCTTTTCCGCTACCGGTCTCACCTTCCCCGGCACGAACCAGCCATTCACTTACGATGCGTTCGAGTGGGCGCAGGACTCGAAGCATCTCGTCTTTCACGCCAATTTCCAGCCAATCTATCGACACTCCGGAATCTCCGACTTCTACATTTACTCGATCGGCGATCGGAGCATGAAGCTCGCTACCAAAGGGGCGCGGACTGCCCAGCTGTCGCCCAATGGATCGATGCTCGGCTTCGAGCGTGGCGGCGACATGTACGTTACGGATCTATCCACGCGCACGGAGAAGCGTCTCACTCGCGATGCGGCGGAGCACGTATATAATGGTCACTTCGACTGGGTGTACGAGGAGGAGTTCGGGCTCGCGCAGGCCTGGAAGTGGTCGCCCGATAGCCGCTACCTCGCCTATTGGCAGATGAACGACGCCGCCGAGCCCGAGATTCAGATATCCGATTACTCGGGATTGCATCAGGGGTGGGAGAAGATCCGCATCCCACAGGTTGGCGATCCCAACGCGACGGTCCGCATCGGAGTGGTGAACGTCGCGACCGGGGGCAACACCTGGCTCGACACAGGTGAGCGCGGGGACTTCTACATCCCGCGCATCTACTGGACAAGTCGTCCCGACACGCTTGCGGTGATCGTCCTCAATCGCCCGCAGAACGTCTTGAAGCTCCTCTTCTTCGACGTGAAGACGGGTGGCCGGAGGGAGGTGATGACGGAGACGTCGAAGACGTGGATCGATGTCTACGATTTCTACGCGGGCGTCGACGACATGATGACGTTTCCGGCGGGGTCGACGCAGTTTTTTTGGCTTTCCGATCGCGACGGCTTTCAGCATCTCTACCGGTATGATTACTCCGGTAAGCTGGTGAACCAGGTGACGCGCGGGAGCTGGACCGTGACGCGCGTGGAAGGAAGCGACGCCAGCGAACAAACGATCTACTACACCTCCACCGAAGCTTCTCCTCTGCAGCGGCAGCTCTACTCGATCCGGTTCGATGGCTCGGGTGAGCGAAGAATCACGACGGCGGAAGGGAATCACCGGATCAACATGTCGCCGACGGCGACGTATTTTCTCGACCGGTATTCCTCGCTGCACCAGCCGGCGCAGGTGGAGCTCTGGTCAGCCTCGGGGCAGAAGATCCGCACCGTCGAGAACAACGCCGCAGTGACTGCGTGGCTCGCGACGCACGCGTATTCGCCGGCGGAGATCTTTTCGTTCACGACGTCGGATGGCGCCCGCATCGATGCGAACATGGTAAAGCCCGTTCCGTTCGACCCGACCAAGCGGTACCCGCTCATCCTCGACATTTACGGGGGTCCGGGGTCGCAGCAGGTGTACGACGCATTCGCGACGAGCGGCTGGACGCAGTGGTTGGCGCAGGAAGGTTATATCGTCGTCGGTGTCAACAATCGCGGTACGAACAACTACGGCAGCGCGTTCATGAAAGTCGTTTACAAGCAGCTCGGCAGATACGAGGCGCTCGATTTTGCCGAAACCGCGCGATACCTGGCGAAACAGACCTACGTGGACTCGAGGCGCGTTGCGATCACGGGGACGAGCTATGGAGGATATACCGCGGTGTATACGATGGAGATGTATCCCGAGCTATTCCCCGTTGGCGTAGCGAACTCGGCGGTGGGAGACTGGCGTCTTTACGACACCATCTACACCGAGCGGTACATGGGCCTCCTCAATGACAACCTTCAGGGCTATATCGCGAGCGCCCCGATCGAGCAGGCGCCGAAGATGCGCGGAAATCTCCTTCTGATTCACTCGATGATGGACGACAACGTCCATCCGCAGAATACAATGCAGCTGCTGACCGCTTTGACCAACGCGGGGCGCGACGCTGATCTGAGGATCTATCCTCCCGGTCATCACGGCGCGGCCTACAACGCGCAGAGTGCGCGGCTCGTTCGTCAGGTCACAGATGCGCACCTCGCGCGGTACCTGAAGGCGGACACGGTTCCCGCGCTCGCGCCGGCGCGCTAAAAAAAACCGGCGCTGGTGATCCAGCGCCGGCCTGTTCTGCGAATGTGCAGCGACTATCGGTGCGCATCCCTGCGCGCGTCGCGCACGTCCTGACGCTTATCCTTGCGATCTGAACGCAGGTCCTTCCGGTCCGCCTTCAGCTCCTTTTTGTCGGCCTTGGCTTCCTGCTTGTTGCCGGCTTTGATGTCGGACTTCAGGTCTCTGCGATCCGTGAGCACTTCTTTTCGGTCGGCGCGGATTCCGCGCACGTCGCTGCGAACTTCCTTGCACCCAGCCGTCGCGGCCGGGTGAGTCTTGCACCACGCCACCAGCTGTGCCCTGGTTGGTTGGGCCGCAACTTTCTTGGCGGCCTGAGCAGATGCAGTGCTGCTCACTGCGAGAACCAGGGCGGCAAGGGACGCCGCAATCTTCGCCTTGGACATTCTGTAACTCCTTCCTCTCTCGAGGCTCGGTTTTTCGGATGGGCGCGGTCGCGCCCCGTTCCGCCTGAGAGACGCGCCACGCGGTCCGATGTTAACAGAAATAGTCGGATCAGGGTTGCGACTTCCGTTCGGTGGCCCCACGCTCACAGCGAGGGGCCCCTGCCGCCTCAGTCCGCGCGGATCGGCGGCTCGTCGACGCGCTTCGAGGGGTCGAGCGATTCTGCGCTCGACTCTCCGCGAATAGAGGTCACGACGTCCTTGACCATCCCATCGATCCGGGAATGGAAGGCCTGCGCCACTCCTCCGATCAACGCGGCAACGACACCGTCCAGCGCGCCTCCGAGCTTGCTCCCCGTGTCCCTGGTTGCCTGCGAAGTAACCTGCGCGGCTTTCAAGTCAGCGCGTGAGGTGCTCAGCGCGACACCGGCGCCGAACGCCACGGCGACAGCTGCCCATGGATGTTCCCGGACTTTCTGGGTGACGTCTACCTTCCGCTCGAGCTCGGCGATCGCGCCGGACATGCGCGCTCGGGTTTGCTCGATGTCGGCGCGAACCTCCGTTGTCGTTTCAGGCATGCGTGTGTCTCCGTAGCGTTGCCAGGGTTTGCTCAGGTTTGATGTTCTTTGGCGAGAGGAGCGAGGCGCCACGCTTGAGCAGGTAGAATGCTGTTCCACCCAGAAGCGCCGTCAGCAGGAATGCGGCAATCCAGTAATGTCCGCGGAAGAGGGCGTCTCCCATCAGCAGGACGATTCCAAACACCAGCATCTGCACCGTCAGGAGACCCAGCATCGCCGCGGCGACAGTGAACCCCGTGCCCTTGCCGATGTCCCGCGCGATTTGCGCGAACTCGACGCGCGCCAGGTGAACCTCCTGACGCGCGAGGTGCGCTCCGTCTTCCGCCACTTCGCGGAGCAGCTGTCCCACACCGCGGCTTGCCTCAGTGGTTATCATCTTCATCACCGGCGCAGTGCTTTTCCGATGAGATAGCCCGCACCAAGCGCGACGAGGAGAGACCTGGCGGGATGCTCTTTCACCTGCTTCTCGACGCCCTGCTTCAGCTTGTCGATGTCCGCATCGCGCAGCCAATCGGCGCTCGACTGCATTCCGGTGGCGAGGGTGTCGGTCACCGCCGCGATGCTGGAGTCATCCGTGATGGCGACCGCCGATCCATCCGCGCCGCTCGCCGAAGTGCGGCGCTGGCGAAGAGCCTCGGCGCCGGCCTCGAGTCCGTCGGCGAGCATTGATGGTATCGCCGCCGCCTTACCCTTTACCGATGAGGCGACGCTAGTGATTTGGCCGCCGAAGCCCGTCTGTTCGTTGCCGGTGTTCGATTGCGTACTTTCGCGGTTATTTGCTTCCATGGATACACCCCTCCCAACAATTGTTGAGCCGCATGACGCGCGGCAGTGCATTCCTACTATGCAGAAGCCGCGCCGGTAGCGCGAATCGTCTGGAGATCGGAGACCCGGCGCTTGAGCGCCCGTTGGCTTTGTTCGATCGTCACCAATTGGAAGCGTACGGTCTCGCCGGGTGACCGCTGGGCCAGGATCGGGAGATCCGCGTCCGAGACCACCGCCATCTTCGGATACCCACCGACCGTTGGCGCATCGGCCATCAGCACAATGGGCGTTCCGTCGCCCGGGATCTGGATGGCGCCCTGACAATGCGGGTGGGATGGAAGACTAGCGACCGAGGCCGGCACCGACTTTCCCGACAGCCTGTATCCGGTACGGTCCGACGCAGTGGAGAGAGTGAATTCCGTCTCGGTGAGAGTCGCCCAGGCATCGTCATCGAAAAGGTCCCCATGCGTTCCCCGGACTATTCGCACTCCGCTCGACTCGTACCTCGGAAGAAGCTCTGGAGGACAGGTAAAGCCTTCCGGCGGAGTCGAGGCTGGAGCTTTCCCGAGAGGCAGGGAATCGCCGCTCGCTACCATTCGGCCCTCGTAACCGCCAAAACGTCCAGGCAGATATGTCGCGCGGCTTCCCATTATTGCCGGAACGTCGATACCGCCGCTGAGGGCGATGTAGAGAAAGCGACCGGCAGTCAGTTGTTCAACCGTCAGCTCGTCATGGGCGCGGGCACTTGTCGTCGTGAACGGCGGAACCATTCGTCCCGCTAACGTAGCACGGGAGCGCGCTCCGCCGAGCGCAAAAAAACAATCGTGATGAAACGTCACGGATCCACCGCCGAGCGCCCATTCAAGTGCGGCGGAATCAATGGGATTGCCAACAATTGCATTCAACGCTTGCAACGCGAATAGATCCATCGCGCCGCCGCGCGGAACGCCGGAAGCGCGTGAATGAGATCTGCCCTTGTCCTGGATCGTGACGTATGGTGGAGCGCGGTCGACGGTGATCACGGGATCGGAAGAAATCGGACTTTGTCTCCGGCGCGCAGGACCGCTGGCGGGTCGCGGAGAGGATCGAAGAGGACGGCGTCGGTACTCCCAATGAGATGCCACCCTCCCGGTGTGTCGAGCGGATAAATCGCCGTCTGCGCGCCGGCAATCGCAACGCTTCCAGCCGGAACGCGAGGTCGAGGCTGGGCGCGGCGGGGCAAGTGGAGCGAAGAGTCCAGCTCGCTCATGTAACCGAAGCCGGGGACGAACCCCAGGAGATCGACGGTGTAAGTTCGCCGACTGTGACGCGCGATTACCTCAGCGACGGTGAGGCCGGCCGAGACGGCGACCTGTTCCAAATCGGGGCCGTCGTAAGTAACTCGAAGCTCGTGCTCGCGGATTGCACCCGAGTCAGTGGTCGACGCCGTCGCACTCGCGCACACGTCGAGAAGCTTCCGCGACATCTCCTCGTAAGAAGCCAACAGCGGGTCATAGAAAACTGCGACGGCGAGGTACGCCGGAACGATGTCCTGGACTTCGGGGAGGGAAGCGTGAGCGAGCAATGCGGCGGTGGCGTGCACGCGCTCGAGCAGCTCGGGGCTTTGCTGGTTTCCCAACGCGATCGTGATCGCTGAATCGCCAAGTGGCTGCGCGCGCAGCTTGGTTTGAGTCAAGCGGCGAACGGCGCGATCGTGACGCCGGAGGTTTCCAGGCCCGCTCGGAGGGCGCGCAACATTGGCTCCGCGTGGGGATTGTCACCGTGGACGCAAAGAGATCGGGCGATTACGCCGACGGTAGATCCATCATCCGCCTCGACCGTGTTCGACTTGATCAGGGTGATAGCGCGGGCGACAGCGGCCTCGACGTCGTGAATTACCGAGCCGGGCTCGGCACGGGGCACCAGTGAGCCATCGCGCCTGTACGCTCGATCGGCAAACGCTTCGGAGGCGAAAGGGACACCGGCCCGCTCCGCCGCCCTCGCCATCTCGCTTCCGGCCAACCCCAGCAGGATGAGCGACGGATCCAGTTCACGCATTGCGCTTGCGATCGCGTCGGCCGCGACCGCATCGTTTGCGGCACGATTGTACAGTGCGCCGTGAGGCTTTACGTATGAGAGACGCGCGGTCTCCAGGCCGCACAGGTCGCGGAGCGCGCGAAGCTGGTAGGCAACGTGAAAGTGAACCTGTCGTGGCTCGAGACCGAGCTCTCTGCGGCCGAAGCCGGGGATATCGGGATAGGATGGGTGCGCGCCGATCCTGACACCGCGCGCTTTCGCTGCTCTGACAGTGTCCCGCATAGTGGTCGCATCTCCAGCGTGGAATCCGCAGGCGATGTTGGCGGATGACACGAGGTTGAGCAATGCTTCGTCTTGCGGGAGGCGGGAGCGGCCGGACCCTTCGCCCAGGTCGGCGTTGAGATCGATTGTAAGGAGCAAGCAGCTACTTCTTGCGGCTTTTCTTCTTTTTCCCGGCCTCGACCGGCTTTGCTTCGACAACCTCCCACTCCCGCTCGTCGTCCTCGAATCCACCGCGTCCCACTTTGGGCAGGAGCTTTTCGCGAACGACGAGGGGGGCCAGCCAGTAGGTGTATCCATCGTCCGCTTCTACGGGAAACCAGGCAAACTTGGTGCGCACGCGCTCGTCGCCGATCTTGCCGTTGGGGTCTCGTCGTCTCTTCCACTTCACGGTATTCTCGCCTCCGGTGCTAGATACGGTCTTCGAGTCCCTTTACACCCGATTGTTCGGCGCAGCTCGCGCAGCAATAGAACGTGCCGCTGCTCTCGACTCCATGCCCGATGATCTTGCACCCGCAGTGCGAGCATTTGGGCGCGAGCGCATGTATCGCGCACTCGAATGAGTCAAAGGTATGGGATTTCCCCTTCATCGTGACGGCGAACGACTTGTCGTAATCGTTCCCGCAGACTTCACACTTCGCCATTGGCCCCCCGGCAGGATGGTTGGCAGCCGCCCGAGGCTCTACGGCGAATCTAATGCCGCCGCGCGCGAGCTCACCGGAAAACTTTTCTCATCTTCGTGTCGGGATCGCGGGCGAAGCGAAAAGTGAACCACGCGATGTCCGTAACGAGCTGGTCGTAGGTCTGCGGATCCATTTTGTCCGCAACGATGTTCAGCCGACCCGCGATTTGCGTCTTGAGATGCTCGATCCATTCTTTCGTGAAGTCAGCCATGTACAGTGCCTCCGGGCGTTAGCTGAAATTGATCGAGTTGGTGACGAATGCGCCAGCAACAGCCAGGAGGCGTTCCCCGACGTTGTTGGTCTGGTTTCTGCCAGTGGTGTCCACAGAGTTGCTTTGGTGGAACAAGACCTTACCGGGACTCAACATGCGGAAAACATCGATTTGTGTCGGCGCTATTGCACTGCTGGCTGGGTGTGGAGTTTCGACCCAGCAGGAAGTACAAATGGGGCAGCAGGAGGCACAGCAGGTGAACGCCCAGCTGCCAATGGTGCAGGACGCGGTAATCAACAACTACGTGAACTCGCTGGGCAATCGCATCGCGCGGACCACATCACGGGCCGACCTGAACTGGCAGTTCCAGGTCGTCAATTCGGATCTGGTCAATGCGTTCGCACTTCCGGGCGGATTCATCTACATCAATCGCGGTGTCCTCGCGCGCGCCAGCAACATGTCGGAGGTAGCGGGTGTTATCGGACACGAGATCGAGCACGTCGTCAGGCGTCACTCAGTGAAGCAGATGGAGCAGGCACAAGGCGCCAACGTGGGAGTCGGAATCGTTTGCGCGCTCACCGGGGTGTGCCAAAGCGGCGTTGCACAGGCGGCGATCAACATCGGGGGCACAGCTGTCTTTGCGAAGTTCAGCCGCACGGATGAAATCCAGGCGGATGAGGGCGGCTTCAACAACGTGATGCGCGGTGGAATCAGCCCACGCGGGATGTACACGTTCTTCCAGAAGCTTCTGGCGGAGGAGCAGTCATCAGGCGGCGGCGGTGCCGCGGCGGGCTGGTTCGCGTCGCACCCTGGAACACAGGACCGTCTGGCCGACATCCAGCGGATGCTGAGCCGGGTCCCGGCATCGCAGCTGAATAGTCTCCAGTCGAACGACTCTGGTTTCAGCACGATGAAGGCGAGGCTGGCGCGGCTCGGACCTGCGCCAAAGATACCCGGGCAATAAGGTTCGTCTGCCGCGAGCGGGAGGCTACCGGCGCTGCTGCCTTCGGGTAGCTCTCGGGGTGTTTGACGGAGGGTGAGGCAGTAAATCACTCGGGCGCTATGTCTATGGGAACCCGGCGTTTACGCTGAGAGCGCACCGCGGCCTTTTCGCTTGATACCCCCAGCAGTACCCCCATCGCCGAATCATCCGGACTTCGAGCCCCGCTCTAAGCTAAGCGCTGGGCGGAGAGGGCTAACCAGATCGAGCAGACCCCAACACTTGTTGATGACAACTTGATCTTCGGGATCCTTCACCTTGATCTCACCGATGTAGACGCCCGCATTGTCGTAAAAAGAGAGATGGTCGACGCCTATGTAGACTCCCCGCGATGGCAGTTCGCGCTCGGCCTCTCCCCAGATCAACCAACCGACGCGAACATTCAGAATCGTGGCAAGCTGGACCGGTAGGTCAATTCCGCGCGGTGCACCCAGCCCCCGATACCAGCGACCGACAAAGCGCGTGGTGATTGGCTTTCCTGTGCGCTTTCGCAGAATTGCGGCTAGCTCGGTGCGAGTGAGTTTACTTCCTCTCTGCGCCTCGAACACCGCGGTAGCATCGCGAATACGTTCGCCGAAATCAGCGTTGAACTTCGAATAAAATTTCGCCTTGCGCTCCTGTCGGCTTTCATGCAGTCCGATCATTGGTGCTCCTGGTTAAAAGGGGTACCCGCCGACCAGACGGCCATCGGGTTGGAACTCACACACCTTACGGTCCTGCACCATCAGATCGCCCCAGCGCGTTTCCTCGCCGTCGAAGTCAACGATCGTGTCATCGGTTACGAGCGACCACCAGTTGTTGAACTCTTCTGCGCAGCGATCGTGCACCTTCGCGAGCGCGACCGTGTTCGAGAATTGGCCGTTCCTGATCTCCTCGTTGCACCAGGCGCAGATCCGTGCAAGCCGTTCTCTTTCCGCGACACGACGCTCTGCCTCGAGCCGGCGCATCTTGTCGGCGTCGGGCGCTGATGCGTAATACTGGCCGGCAACGTGGTACCAGCCCTCAGCCTTGATAATCGCCATCTCTTCTTCGAGCACGGCATGCGGCACTACGACCGGCGGGAGATAGATCGGGACCATACTCTGACCTCTCAGGTTGTCCCTCGAGGCCAGCGCCGGTATCTTCCGGGTGCCCCTCTGGGGGTGATTTTCTGAGCCGTCAGCCATTTCTTTGCGGGAATACTGGCGGCTCTTTTTCTCTCCTTAAGTATAGAGCATGCTTGATATGCTGTCAAGTATCGTTGATAGCGCGCTTGTTTTATATACTCGGGTGCGGTAAGTTCAACCCATGAAAGAGGCACAAATGGCTGCTCGCTTCCGCTTGAGGGAGCTGCTCGAAGAGAAAGGGATGAGTCAGAGCGAGCTTGCCCGGCGCTCGGGCGTGAGCTTTCAGACGGTGAACGGAATGGTCGGGAACCGTACGACTCGCGTGGATCTGAGCACCCTGGACGCGCTCTCGAAAGCTTTGGGCGTAGAGCCGGGGGATCTTCTCGAGCGCGAGCCAAGGCGGAAGGGAAAGTGACTGACTCGCTGGGCTGGTACTACCTCAAGAAGTGCCCGGTCTGCTCGAAAGTCGCGCAAGTGTTGGCTGATCCTGGCGTTTCACCGGATTCACTGGTACCGACATTCGTAATCCGGTGCCTCCAGTGCGGCGGTGAGATCGAACTGACCGCCAAGGACCTGCGGAAAAGAAATAGCCGTGATGTCTAGCGAGCGGGAGCTGGACATCGACGACGCGCTCAACTCGATCCGCATCCAGAAGACCGAAGGCGGGCCACGAGTGCCAGAGAATCCGCTCGGTCGGCTCGTTCCCGATACGCCGGACCTGGTACAACTCCCTTCTCGGAAGGCAGCGCTCGCGCGAATGCGCACCGCTCGCATCACTCAGCTGAGAAGCATCTTCCTTCGGAAACATCTGAACGACAAGGCAGAATGACAGCGAATATCGACGCGTTCAACGAGGCCGCCGGGGTAATCCTGGCGCGGCTGTACGAATCCTTTCCGACTCCGATCTCACTGGGAATCGAAGAGTTTGCGGGAAACGAGAACACGTTAGAGCAAAGGCTCTATTTCGACACGATAAAGTTTCTCGAACAGGAAGGCTACCTACGCATCGGCAGGTATCTCACAGGACTTCACATCGCTGGCGTCGTTCTCACACAGCGTGGCCTCGCCCTTCTCGGCGAGCGCCTGAGCGCCTTGCAAAGCACCGTCACGTTCGGCGATCGCATTCGAGAGATCACTAAGTCCGGCGCGAAGGAGTTACTCATTCCGGTGATCAAGGAGCTATTGATTCGCGGAACGCAAAACTACCTGCCGGGATACGGCGCCTGAATGACTGAGGAACCCGAGGAGCACGCAGAACCGCTGCTCGTCACAACGGATCAGTTATCGCCGGAACCGTAGGTGAGATAGTTTTCGCTCGATGCCTTCCGATGCTGAGCGCTTCCGGTTCATCGCCCAATTTCGACTACACGTCTCCTGGCACTCGGACCAGGTTACGCTCATGTGGCAGGAGAAGGTTCAGCACTGGGAAGCGAGCCCACCGTATTACCCGGTCGCCAGCGGAAAGACGTTAGAGGATGCGACGGACGCAGCAATCACTCGCTACAGCCGCAAGCACGGCCTGACAGTAGCCGTGGCCCCTGACGTAATTCTTCTCGAAGTTCGCGGGTGGGTCAGTTGAAGAAAGAGGGTTTGCGCTCCAAATGCCGATGGTAATTTCGCCGAGTCGCGATACTTGGCAGTTCATCAATGGTTTCGCTGCCTGGTTGTCTGCCCTCGGGACCGTTGCGGCCGTCATCGTTGCCCTTGTACTTGCACGCCGAGATAGGGGCGCGCGTCTTAGAATCAACGCGGGCGAGCGTCTACTTTTGACGGTCGGGGAAAAGGCCGGCACGGCACCCAGATACTTCTATATCTCCGCCGTTAACCTGGGTGCCCGAGAGGTCGTAGTCAGCGGCATCACGTGGCAGGTGGGTTATTTCCGCAAAACCAAAATGATTCAGATCCCCCCCGAACCACCCCTGGGCTCAGCGCTGCCCGCCCGGCTAAAGCTTGGCGAAGATGTGAAGTTCATGGTGCCGCGAGAAGACTTCCATCGCGAGATCGCGAGTGTCCGCAACATTGTTAGCCGCAGCCGACTTCCGCGGCTTGCGGCGCGTTCAATTCGGGTCGGGGTTTATTTGAGCACGGGCGAGGAAGCGCTAGAAAGGCTCGACGCTGAGACGCGTCAATTCGTTCTTTCTAACAGGCCGTCAGACCCTAAACAGTGAAGTCCATTTTCATTCTCGGAGCTGGCGCCCTAACGGTTCGGGGCGCGGTCCAGCTTCTTCACCAGGCCCTGTGCAAACGATCGCACCGAAGGATCTCGCCTCGATAGCTCTGGCGAGTTAAGCTTTAGCGCCCACACGCGGAGGCCTAGAATTGCATCGCCCTAGCGCGCTCGGTTTGGCCATAGCTTTGGCCTCCCTCTTAGACAGCCCCATGATTTCCGCCCAGGCCGCGGACGACAGCGCTGATAGGGAGACACTAAGGGGAATTCCCGCATTTCATGCTCTAGCGGTAGTCAACGCTCCAGATGGTTCGTCCGCCAAGGCGATGGAGAGTTCACTACAGACCCTAGTTGAACTCTGCCTGCGAAGGGACGGAATTGGAGTGACCGACGGCCCGGGTAGCGGTCCGTTCGTTGTATTCACCGTGCGCGCGCTTCTAGCGAAAGGGGTCCAGAGCGGGGTCGACCTTGGCTACGCCGCGACTTGGGATTTCGAGGTCCGGCAGATCGTGCGCACCCTCCGTGGAGCTACGAATTATGTTGCGACGTGGCACTGGGGGAACTATGGGGTGGGTCCCACCAACACGCTGGAACGGGTGCTCACAACAAACCTTGAGGATGGGTGCGCGAAATTTTCGAATGCGTGGCTGATGGTCAATCCAAAGTCTCACTAGGATGGCTGACAGGGCGCTGGGCGCTAAAAGAACTTAGAGCAATGATGCGCGCAATCCTGTGTTCCCCAATCGTTTTCTTGATGGCCTGTGGCGGAGGCGGCTCGATTGCGGTGCCACCTCCGCCACCTATGGTAACGCGGATAGATTTGAGTCCGACGGCATCGGATGTATTCCCGAACGAGACGCAGCAATTTTCCGCTGCTCTTTACGGTGCTAACGGAGCGCTTATCAGCGGTGCCGGGGTCACAGTCACGTGGACCGTGGATGACGCTACCGTGGCATCAGTTTCCGGAGCTGGCCTTTTTGAGGCGATCAAGCCTGGAGAGGTGACTCTTTCAGTGCGAGCCGGCGGCGTTACTGCTACGGCGGTTGTGGACGTGAGGATCCTCGGCACATACGTGCTTCGGACTGCTAACGCTATCACATTGCCCGCACTGATAACCCAAGGCTTGACGTGTCCACCGAGCGCCACGAGTTCGGGACAAATCACTGTGAACTCCGGATCGCTCAGCTTCCTCCGTGCTAGAGGGATCACACCGATCAGCGCGGATGCAGCACTGAATGCGGTCGAAGACTGCGGCAATTCAGGGAGCATTTATGGAGGCACTGGTGGAGAGCTGTACACAGTGAAGGGAAACACGATCATTTGGGGAAGAAACGGGGGTTGGCAGTTCGCGCCTTCCGCAAGACTCTCCAACGATTCGATCTTCTTACGTTGGAAAGGTGATCGAAGCGCCACCGATACGCTGAACTTTATTTACACCAAGCAGTAGGCTCTTGTGTGCCCTGAGGTGAGCGCATGAACAACCTAAACCGCGGGCTGCTTCCCGCGTCGGGTAGTAGGAGGCTACCCTTGCGAATCCCCTCCGCCGCGCGCCTCGGTTCTTAGCTTCCCTCTTTTCTTGAGGATCTCAAGGTATGCGGGCGCCTTCATTGGACAGTTGTACGCATCTGCAAACTGCGCTTCGTTTAGGCACATCTTCTGGCGGATGAAATGGGGTATCTCTCCATCGAGCTTACCCGCGCCGTGTGAGCGTTTCGTGCGGACGACGATGACACCATCGACCGTCAGAGTCGCAAAAACGTCCTTACCAGGGACAATCTCGAAACCCAGCTTGGTCCACATTGCATCGACCTCTCTCGCGCGGAGCGCCAATCAGATCTTCTCCAGTAGATCCCGAAAGCGTCGCAGCTGGGCGGTAGGTGCTGGCCCGAGTTTAGTTTCATTCTCGAGAAGAAACGTATAGGTGTCGAGTAACGCTGAGCGAAGATCGTCCAACGCCTCATACTCCGTAACACCGGTGCCGTACTCTTCGAGTTCCGGCACATGCGCGGTAACAGCGTCTCCAGAGGCGTCGAGCGCCGCCCAGAGGGTTTGACGAAGGCGATAATGAGAGCTTCCGAGCGAACTCAAAGCCACAGTTTTAGCTGATCGTTGTGATGCAAGTTGGCGCTGCAGCTCGGCGACCTGGTTCTCTAAGGCTCCCACCTTTTCACCAAACTGCTTTTCAAGACCAATGACCTTACCACGCAGTACTCCAACTTCCGGATCTCTAAGAGGTATCAGCGGATTTGTGCCCGCACCTCTCGCAGCTACGGACGGATAGAGCTTCTGCGGTAAAGCCGTGTTGAGAATCAACCCTCCGTTCGGTTTCAGTCTGCCGAACGCAATAACATTTCCGAACGCATCGGCTTGCGGTAAAGCCTGCTTCTCGCGAGATGAAATCATGTTTGTGAAACTGGTTGCGAGTGGGCTGAGACGATCGCCTTGATTTTTTCAATCATGCTCCAAAGCAAACCGGCCGGCATTTGAACACCAAAGAGAGGGACCACCTTAACCTGTCGCGCACCTTGGCTAACGCGAAGCATGGAGCTCGCAGGAAGGTAAAAACACTCAATGAGGCCTGCCAACCCGAACTTAGCCATCCCGACGATGCTGCAGAGCGGTGCGGGAGCAGTCGGATTGGGGAGATCCTTGGGCGTCGCGGACATTACAGCGTTTTTTCCCCAGAGGTGGCGATCGATCATGGTCTCCATTTTACCGTAAAACTCTTGAGTGTTCATCCAAACCTGGCCCAACTCCATGTAGGTAATAAAGAAACGTCCAACCGTAACTGGTGGGATGCCTGGGCGAACCTCGAAGAACACGAATTCCACAACGTCTTCCGATTCGATAGCGGCGCATCCATTCGCAAACCCGGCAATGGGAGCTTCATACTTGGAAAGATCAAGAGTTTTTAACAGCGCCGCAGCACTGGTCTTTTGCCGGTTTTTTTTTGACATTCTAAAGACGCTCCCTTGGAACCTAACGCCTCCAACGTCTCCTGACTGAACTCCAAATGATGCGGTAACCGGCCGTCTCGTAGCTAGTCCCCACTCTTTCTAGGTTGACAACAAGATTCTCATGCGCCTTGGGAAGCGAACCAGGCGCCGCCGGCAATCGCGCCTGGCGGCCTTGCGGCTATGCCCGGTATTGAATCTGAACCGTGTAACCGTCCTGCTTGAATAAATCGCGTAAGAACTGCGCCACTCCGGCATCCGCATGCTGCAGTAAACCGGTATCGTCCCCAGCCTGCCCGAGCTGCTCCCTCGCCTTTTTCTCCAGCATGTCTCGGTCGCCTGGAGTAAATCGGTTGAAAATTGAACTTCTCTCATCGTAGGTTAGCGGCTCGACAAGAACTGTGTCCGTCACCTTCGCGTGCGGAATATTCAATGTGATTAGCCTCTTCCCCTGATCGATTTGCGGAGGAGGATTGCCCTTCATGTCCACACCAATAAGCAGGTACCCCTTTAGGACGATGAGTGTCTTTTTCGTGAAATGACCGTGTATCGTATTCTGGTACACCAAGACATCTCGCAGATTGACCTTTGTCGAGATCAGCCTTTCAAGGTCCTGGACGCGCTCGACCACGACATCCGATGTGATCGTAGTCTTGCTCGATCCGAACACACCCCCAGCGCAATAGCCGAGAATCAAGAGGATGAGAGCGGCGAGGGCGATCGCAAGCCCTAATTGTGTCGTTAGCTGCCCGCGTCGCGAAGCGGTCCGTAACCCGACCATACGTCACCCCCTTGAAGGAAAGAAGGGAATCGATGGAACCACACATCTTTACGGCGTTTGGACCGGGTTGGAAAGGGCATTTCTCTGTCGCGCTGATGCCGCTTCTATATCACTCGTTTCATGTCCGCGACCCTCGCGGAGCAATGCTTCTCGTGCTTCCTTAGCGGCTTGCTGCGCTTTAATGGCGAACTGGGTGTCACGTGACTGGGACATTACGGACCGTACCCTCTGATCTGAGCGCCCACTGATTTAAGCGGATCATCGATCGGCTTTCTGTTCAGGCCGAATCGCTGATACTTGTCGTACAGATCGGCTGCTCCACTCAGCAAACTTCCGGTCGCTTGGTTCCTGTAGCCCTGCGCTTGGTTCTGGCCGCCCATCCGCACCAGATTCGCCTGAGTCTTCAAGCCAAGCGCTTCTCGAGCAGCGTTGTTCCTAATCGTCAGCACGTCCATCGCGCCTAATCTCTCATCGCTCGAGATCACGTCTGCCGCTGACCCTGACGAGACATCAACTCCGCTCGCTGCCTGACTCACTCGCTGGCCTGACGTCAGCGCTCGCGTGGCCTGTGCGGTTCGGTTGGCCGCCTGGTCACCAATCAGAAGCGCGTCTTGGGCTTGCTGATCCAACTGCGAGGCTTGGAAGTTGGCTGTGTCGCGCGCACCCTTAGCACCTTGTCTCGCGCCGATCACATCACTGACTCCCTTCGCCGCTGCCAAACCTCCCAGAATTAAGGCTGTAGTTCCGACTGGCATTTTTATTTCCTCCTCGGACGCAGATTATTCGCACGCTCAACCAACGCGCGCATAAACTCCGGATGGGAGCCCACTCCGCTGTCATTCAGCTGCTTGGCGAGTGTCGGGTGCGAGTTTACGAACTCCTTCACCTTCTCCATGCGTCGATCTGCATCGTCACCCCACTTCTCTCGCAACTGGCGGCGACTCTCGGTGGCCCATTCGCTCTCGAGCTCGTTTGACGCTGGCTCCTGCAGATGCTTCACGATCAGCGAGTGCAGATTGACCGCCTGTCCCGGTGGGATGTTCGCTCCGTGAAAGAATTGCGAGGTTTCGGTGAGCAGCTTCGCGCTATCGGCCTCATTCATTCCGGTGCGGTCTCGGAGTTGGTTGATGCTCTCACCGATCGAAGGCTCGTAAGTCGCTACAACCGGAGCATCGTCGGAATAGAATATCTCGGCTTGAGTCAGATCGTCTGTCATCGTTTGTGCACCTTTATCCCGGGAAATACGTATCCGCTTGCCGGGTCAGGGTTCGGCGTATCCCGCCCGCGTGACGAGAGATGTCCAGCGCTCACTACAGCTTCGAAATGAGCCGCAAAGTCGGGCTCCGCCTTCCAGTCGCCTCCGGCTCTTCCTCCTGCGGTGATGAGGACCTCACGCATCCCCGACGCGACCATCAAACCCACGATTGCGGTGCGAATGCGTTCCGGACCGGCGTGAATGGCGAGATCGTGAACCGCGTTCTCTCCGCCGTCGCGATAGACTGCCTCGATAAGCTCATGGATAGCAGGCAACAGCTTCGCGTATCCCGCGCCTGCTGCATCAATTCCATTTTGGATCTCCCGCGAGGCCTCTACGACAATTGCCTCCAGCTCGGCGACGGCTCTCATTGGCTCTGCCTCCGCTCCTCAGCCGCCGCTGCATGGCCTTTCGGAGTGTGCGGGTACTGGGTGTGCGGGTACGGGCAACCTTCCTGTGTCGCGGGAGGCTGCTGCGGCGTATCAATTACCCTCTGCACGTCGCGATGATGCTGCGTGCTCTGCGGATCGACTTCCTTGTGCACGTGGTGTTTGGTTGCGGGAACTTTCATGTGATCGTTTCTCCTATTCAGTTAGTGAGTGCGCCGCCACGGCGCGGTGTGTCGTCAAACGGGTCCCAGTCGGTCGATATTTTCCCACTCTCACCGCGGAACGTCCGAACGGCGCGTGATAGGCTGTCGTACTCGCCACCCTCAACCGCGTGAGAACCCGGCAGATCGGGCAACGAAAATGTGAGCGCCAGGGCGTCAGCCAAATCCGGAGAGCGGCCGAGACGTTTCTTGATTGCGTCCTTGTCCTCGAGGAGAAACTTTCCGCTCGAGAACGTGTAGGTCGGTGTCGTTAGCTCGGCGACCAACTCAGGTATCCGCGGCAAGGCTCCGCCGCGCTTCACCCATTCAGCCATGAGGAGCCACATCTCTACGCGTCGGTTCGCGTAGCGAGGATCGAGTGCGGGTCCATGAAACTGCACGCCAATGGGCTGGACGCCGGCCGTGTAGAGGTTATCAATCACGCCGTGTCCCCAGTGCCCAGTGTCGTCTATGATCTCCATCTCGCTGCCCCACCTGCTCTTCGCTAGTAGAACACGCGCAGCAATATCGGTCGTTCTGGCACCGCGCATTATCACGGGATCGAAGGCGCGTAGACCTTGCCGCGGGAAGAGGACAGACCGATCGTCTCCGAAGCGGGCTACGTCGACTCCTATGCGTTTCTGTGAGTATTCGTAATCCATGATGGGCGGGTTTCGCTTCATTGCCTCATTCACTTCATCGGGCCCGAGTAATGAGTTGATCGACGCCGGGGGGAATCGGCCGAATACGTTTACCTGGACCCACGGATTGTCTTCTCCATAGAGCTCGATCTGTTGCTTTGCCCACTCGATGGGGATCCGCGCTGAGCGCCGCGGGTCGTCAGGGTCTCCGGTGATCTCGATAACGAACCACAGTTGACGATGCGTGCTGCACGCGTCCCAGAGGGGGCCTTCCAGGTGTGTCGGGTTCCCTGCCTGGACGATCTTCCCCCAGAAGGCGACAAGCGCCCCTTCTGCAGTCGCTACCACAGCTCGCGGAATCCCGCCTGACTCATCAAGCACGATGAGGACGTACTTCGCATGAAGACCGGCCAGCGTGTTCGCCTGCTGTGTCGGATCGCCTGACTTGGGCCAGGTGCGAAGATCGAAGAACCACGTTTCGGGGTGATCCTTTGCGAAGATCCGCTCCTTCTGCCACACGAAAGCCGCGGTCAGGAACGCGCTTCTGAGTTGCCACTTCTTGAGCTCGGGCCAAAGATTGGCTTTGATGTTGTCTTCGGTGATCGAGGTTGCAGCTCCCCGCGGGTGTTCGCCGCGTTCTCCATAGCACGCGAGGAAATTCCAGATACACCAGGCTAACACGGCGGTTTTCCCCGGTCCTTTCGCTGCCTTCATAGCTATGCGCCGCTTGGAAGGATCAGCGAAGGCCCGGAGTACCTCGGCTTGCCAAAGATCGGGCTCGACGCCGAACTCCTCTCGCACCATGCGTGCGGGGTCAGTGCGCCAGGCTGCAATCTTGTCGGCCGCTTCTCTGCTCATCGCTGAAGACTCTGCGTGAGGAGTTCTTCGAGTGACACCGATCCAGAGTGCTCGACCTTATCGGTGAACATTCCGAGATGCTTTCCGAGGAGCTCGAGGGCGCGATTCGCAACCGAACCCTGGAACGTGTAGACGCCGGTCTCCGTGCCCTCGCTGTCGTAGACCGGCACATCCTGCATCGCACGCTCTGCAATCTTCTGGAGCCGCGTAACCACGTAGTCCTGCGAGAGCCCGGTACGTTCGGACCGCGCGTCCCGTCCAGCTGCCACGGCCTTGCTGACCATAACATTTGATAACAGGCGGCTGCCTTGCTCTTGAGCGGTGCGCTTGCTGTAGCCGGCGCGGACGGCGGCGCCAGTAGCGTTCAGGTCGACGAGATATTCCTCAACGAACCTGAGCTGCTTATCGGTGAGTGGCGTGTGGCCGTTGTTAGATGCCTTCATGCGTCCTCCCGCTACGTTGCGCCAGGCGAACGTCGTATCGCTCAGCGCAACCATTGCAGAACACATAAGGACGCTCGGGCTCGTTTGGTCGGTCACGCAATTCGAATTCCGCCAGCTTCTGCTTGCTCCAGGCTAGAGTCCCGCATCCTTCGCATCGGAAACCACTGGCCATGATTGCCTCGAGGCGGGCGCGCCGCTCATCGGCGTCGACCAAGGCAGCGCGGTTCTGTGAGACTACCGCGCGCGGTTGCGGTGACAGACTCAGTATCTTCACGCCGCCCCCACGTCGAACCATTTGAGACCATGCTGCGTTGGCCGAAGAACCTGCTCGATCCCGTTCTCGATGCGTGTTGGGCGAGTATCGGTTCCCGTTTCGGTAGCCCCTACCCTGCCAGAATGGGAACCGAGCTCCAGCAACGGTTCCCGAGTTGGTTCCGGTTTGGTTCCTCCCTGCGGGAACTGAGGGGAACCAGCGGAACCGCTCTTTAGCTGGCGACCATTCTCTGTGATTCTTCCGGAACCGATAAGGGTGCCGACAACCTTCAGCCCCACAGACTTGCGGACGCCAGACAGCCTGACGAGCTCTGCGCGACCCACGACCGTTCCGTGATCGCGAATTGTCTCGAGAATCCTGTCCTCGGGTAAGGTTGCGTCGTTGAAGAGAGAGTAAACGCCGTCCCTAAAAGAGAGCTGAAGCCGGCCGCGGAGGTTTCGGCCATCCATAACGAGAAGGCGACGTCCATCGTCGGAATCATCCTCTGCAAAATCGTCGTCGTCAGACTGACCGCGCTTCCTCAAAGTCAGTATCTCATCCACATTGGCGCCGATCGCCGTGTTTCCTGAGTATTCCCGGCCAGCCTTCCCGGTGTGATAGATAAGAGTTGCGCTCTTCTCCTCAGTATGAAAGAAGTCAACGAGCCTTGCCATCGCCGGCTCGACTTCACGCTTGCTGTTTGGATCGATGCCTGAGAAGGCGAGTATTCGCGAGAGATTATCGAGTGTCACGTGATCGACGTCAGGATGTGTCTCTAAATCGATTTCGAGCGCGTCGAGTAGATCGTCGACGGTCCTAGGCTCGTCGTTAATCGCGATTCGGTTGGTATCGGCCTGGAGTTTCTGAAAGCGTCGAATAGGGTCTGAGACATGCTCATCTAACGCATACCACAACGTTGTAACGGGCCCAACAAGCGGTATGCCGAGGACCGGGTCTCCGCGAGACGCGGCTGCCACGGCAACGGCAGCGAGAGTGCTTTTCCCTATTTTCTCCCTACCGCTCAGGAGTGACACTCTCCCCGCAACCGCCAGGTAAGGGATGAGTATTTTGGGCGGTTCCATTAGCTCGGTGTCCTCGAGCCAGAGCCTTAGCGGACGGGCGGCGGAGACTGGCCTCGCCTGAGAATTCGAGGGAGCATCGGCAGCGGACTGCTCAATGACCGCGATCGCACGCTTCGCAGTCGCAATTTCTTCGCTGGTCACTCTTGCGCGCGCTCTCACGCCGCTCTTCCCGCGAACCACCGAACTAGAATTGCAGCTGCCGCCCGGCGACTTTCGTTGGCAGCTGCAACCAGTCCCCACCGGATCTCGTCGCGCGCGTTCGCTTCACAAACGGCAGCGTCCCGCAGACAGTCGCGGGTGTACATCGTGCGATGTCCGCAGGCGAGTTCCCGTTTCCACAGGGACAGGGCTCCAGCTTCGGGAACCGAAGTCACGCAGCGACCGGCTCGCCGCGAGAGGCGCGGACCTGTGAGGAGATCCACTCATCGAGCTCCGACGCGAGCCATCCTACGGCGTGCGGACTTCCGAGCGGAACCGGCCGCGGGAAGTGAGGGTCCTGTTTCAGTCTCAAATAGATAGTTGATTTGGCGAGACCCGTCTTCGCCATTACACCGTCGATCCGCAAAATCTGTTGGCTCATACTGAACTGCTCCCTTATGAGTTTGCTTACACTCAAAGGGTATCAGTCTTTTTTCAGCGAATAGAGCAAGCCAACCAGAGTATCAGCGTGTTTTTGCTTTTCGCGGCCTGCCTTGCGGAGTGCCCCGGCCGAGACGTTTACGGCGTTCCGTGTACCACCCTTGAACAGTCCGGACATTCGGCGGAGTAGAGAAAAGGCGCACGACCTCCAGCCACTGAATGGCCTGCTCAATGCACCGAGGGAGATTCGTGCCGGGCGAACGCTCCTTGATCCTCTCCACCATATCCACAGCTACGATCTTCAGAGGAGCGGGATACCGCGGCCGTTTGCCATTTCGATGGGGAACGTTTTGCTTTGTGCCCAGACCCTGCGCCGCCGTCAATCCGAGCAGGTTAAGGCGAAAGCGGGCGGAGCAACCAAGGCTCGTCGTGTGTGCAAGCTCCATTAGTCTTCGGAATTTGATGTCCCGGTTTGCATACGCCTCGATCAAATTTCGGTTAATGGTCATTGCAAATGCTTGCCAGTCTGCCGGACTCATTGGCCCAAACACCTTCGGTAAGCTCGCCATGCTGGCAACCAGCTTCTCCTCTTCGAGAGTTAGCGGAAAAGCCTCCTCCAGCTCCTGGTCGTTCACGCAGCACCAGCTGGTCTAAGCGGAATCACCTTCGCGGCGTGATGCCCGCTCGAGAGCTCAGCATCCCACCAATACATCAACCTGCGCCGTTCCTCGAGTCTCTCGCCGCGGTCGTAGGCGCGAACCGTTTTGTTCGCATGAAGATGATCAAGCGTCAGCTCCACGACGTCACGCGAGAAGCCAGCATCGCTAGCAAGTGTCGAGAAGGAAGCGCGCCAACCGTGAACAGAGTGCTTGCCCTTCAGTTTGAGCGTCACCCGATAGCTCTTCTCAAGGGCTTCGTGGGTGACGTGCGCGCGACCCGTTGGCGACGGAAATACAAAGCCACGCCCTTTATTAACCGTGCGCCACATACGCAGATCGGCGGCAATGGTCGGCCCCAGTAAGATGCGGTGATCGTGTTTCCTCTCGCGCACCTTCATTTTGGCGCGAGGAATGGTCCATGTGGGCGTGTCGCTATCCAGATCGAACTCGTCCCACTCGGCCGTGATCGCGTTCCCGATCCGGCTTGCGGTGTAGGCAATCAGCTTGTGGCAGACGCGCACAGACGGCGAGAGCGGTGCCTTTTCGCTACGGGCCAACACATCGCGCAAAGATGGAAAGTCCAATAGCGCGGGCCGGGGGACGTTCGCCCGCTTCTTCGGCAACACTTCCCGAACCGGAGTCGCCGGATTGTCTGAGCGTAGCCCGCGGGCCTGGGCGAGCCGAAAGACGCGCTCGATATTCCAGAGAATCTTGGACGCGGTTTCCTCAGCTCCCCGAGCAACTACCTTGTCTATCGCTTTCGCAATCATCGCGGGCGTGATCTGATCCACCGGCAGATTCCCCAACAGGGGCAGCACGTCGCGGTCGATGTCTCGTTTCGTTTGGGTGTAGTGCCGTGGGCTCCAGCCCTTCTTTTCCTTTGCAAGCCACTCAGTAGCAACGCCGGAGTAGATGCTCTCGGACGACGCCAGGCTCCGGGCTTTCGATAAGAGACGGGCTTGTTGGGGATCTCGACCTTCTCGCAAGTGGTCGCGTACAGCCTCCCGCCCAGCTCGAGCCGCCTGAAGCCCTACGGCCGGGTACTGGCCAAGCGCATACGTTCTCTCGGTCCCAGCGAATCGATACTTAAGCCGCCAGACGGGAGAGCCGGCCGGCGTGCGCGTGAGGAACAGTCCGCCACCGTCAAACAGTTTCTTCGTCGGTGCCTTGCCGAGCAGAAACGATCGGATCGTGCGGTCGCTCAGTCGGTTTGTGCTTCGCCCGCTGGGGGTATCAGTTTCGCGCGTAACCAACTCTCGAGCATTCTTTGCCATGATACCCCCATTGGAACCCCTAACATTATTAGATTGCCTTGGACGAAACAAGAGCGTATTGGACGGTTGTATAGAGGGGAAATAGCAAACGGCGCCCATTTCTGGACGCCGCTGGACTTCTGTGGACCTACTCAAAACGGAGGGTGAGGGATTCGAACCCCCAAGCCCTTGCGGGCGCCAGTTTTCAAGACTGGTGCAATAGCCGTTCTGCCAACCCTCCTGCACTCTCAAGATAAGAGCGCCCAACTACTCGGGCAACGCGCTACCGCACCACGCCCCCGATCACATCCTCGAGCTGTGTGGCGCGCGCGATCTGCACCGTTTGTGCGCGGAGGCGATCCGCCTCTTCCTTCAGTCCCAGCTGATCGAGCGCCGCACTGAGCTCGAGCCCTGTGCGCACGTAGAGAAATGGGATTCCCGCCGACGGCCGGTCGACCCACATCTCCCGCCTTGCTAATGACGCGGGAGCCTTGAATACCGTTTCCCACAACGCCCGCGTCGTCGCTGCATCGAACCATCCGTCTCCCGAAATGAACACGATCCCGTTCCCAGCCTTGGGGACGGCGGGCACCAATTTCCGCGCGAGCCCGACAGTGAGTGTATAGGGGAGAAAGCCCATTTCCTCCGGATATCCTCCAGTCGTGCGGCTGAAGAAAAACGGACGCTCGGGATATGTATCGCGAATCATGTACAGGACGAAGAGGTCGGCACGCTCGAGTCCGGTAAAATCCGCGAATTGGCGCGGGTTGATCGAGACGACGATCCCAGTACCTTCCTTGCGAAAGGTCTGCGGCACGCTGAGCTGGATCGCGGTTGGAACAGCATCGGCCTGGTCCATCGTCAGCTTCAACGGCAGCCCACTCGGCTTCTTCCAGACTTTGCCGCGGTAGATCGCCGGGCCGCGGATGGAATCGTACTCGTAGACCGGACGCCGCAACAATTGGCGGGTGTACCAGTCGGTGTTGAGCAGGGAGAGACACGCGACTATCACGTCGCGTCGAATCCCTTCGACCTCCTGCGCATACCAGAGCGGAAAGGTGTCGTTGTCGCCCGAGGTGATCAGAATTCCGTAGGGCTCAACGGAGTTGAGCAGATCCGCGGCAAAATCAGCGGTGTCGGTTTGGCCGGCGCGTGACGCGGCTTTCCAGTTGGCGAACAGCGGAATGAGCGCAAGAGCGAGAACGGGTGTGGCGAGGAGCCAGCTCCGCCGTCTCGGAAGGTCGAGTGTCTCGCTTCCTACCTGCACTTTCTCCGAGCCGATGAGCGCGGCAATCGTCTCCCAGACATGGACGAAGCCGAGCGCCGCCCACACACTCCACGCGGAGAAGCTCCATAAGTAGAAGTAGTCGCGGTCGCGAACTTCCCGCGCCACGTTGTCGCCCAGCTCGGGTGATTGCGAAGCGCCGTACTTGAAGTTCATGTAGTAGATGAGGCCCAGCGTAACCGTCAGCATCAGGGGCCCGAAATACGAGAACGATCGCCGGTCTCGCTTCCAGTGGACGTACCCGCCGAGACCACCGAGGAGGAGGAATAGCGTGGCGAGCATTTTCTGAAACGATTGGCGACCGCTGAGCGGATCACGGAGCCATTGCCACCGGAAATACAGCCACCACATCTCTACCTGAGCGATGAACGGCGCCTGCCTGTCGCTGAGCGCGGGTTTGCCGTACTGCCCGCGATTGAAGTTGTACATGAAGCGCTCGTAGGTCGCCTTGCTCAGGGTGCAGCTGACGCCAATCTTCGTCGCGCACCCGGTCGGCTCGCCTTCGTTTATTCCCGGAAAGTGTGCCGCCCGCAACGGTTGTGTCAGAAAAGGCGTCATTCCGAGCGCAAGCGCTCCAGCGATTGCGAGCAGCAGCCTCCACCGCAGCAGCGTGCGGGGGCGCCGGATGATTACGGCTGCGGCCACCGCCGGCAGAGCGAGGAACCCCGCCATGTGATTCGCGTAACCGAGGCCGCTGACGTACGCGATCAGAACAAGAAGCTTGTCCGCTTTTGGTCCGTCGGGGTCGTCGCACCACCGAACGATGAGCCACGACACGAGCGCAAGCCCAAAGAGCGATACCGTGTAGACCTTTTCGTTGACTACGGACTGTGCCCAGACGGTAAATGCCGTCGCCCCGATCAGCGCGGCGAGCGAGCCTCCAACGATCCTTTGCCACCGTTCCGGCAGCCATCCCACGAGCACACGCTCAGTGATGAGGAACCACATTCCCGCCGCCGTCGCGCTGCAGAGCGCGGCGAGAATGTTGATGCGCATCGCCACGTTCGACGCGATCGGCAGTATCGCGAAGAACCGGCCGAGCAGAATGAAAAATGGGTTACCCGGCGGATGCGGGAGTCCGAAGTCGAACGCAGCTGCGATGTATTCGCTCGTGTCCCACATTGCGGTGGACGGAGAGAGTGTCAGGAGATAGAGGAGGAACACAACCCCCGACGCTATCGCTGCCGCGGGATACGATGGGCGGTAGTCGAGCTCGTCGGTTGTGACTCGCGACGCCGCCGTCATCGCTAGTGACGGAACTGGCGCATGCCCGTAAAGATCATCGAGATGTTGAACTCGTTCGCAGCCTGGATGACTTCTTCGTCGCGCACCGAGCCGCCGGGCTGAACGATCGCGCTTACGCCTGCTTCCGCCGCCTGCTCGACGCCATCACGAAACGGGAAGAAGGCATCCGACCCCATTACGGATCCTTTCGTGTCGTGACCGGCGAGACGCGCTTTATGCACGGAGAGGAACGCGGCGTCCACCCGTGACATCTGGCCCGCACCGATCCCAATTGTTGCGCCTTCGCGCGCGAGCACTATCGCGTTCG
>JALYZH010000210.1 GCA_030948945.1 Gemmatimonadota bacterium
GAACCATGCCCGGCCTTACGAAGGAAGTGATCAACATCGGACCGGACACTGAGACTGTCTCGATCAACGAGCTCGCGCGCATTCTGGCGGAGCTGCTGTCATTCGATTTGCAGCCGATCCATGTGCCACAACGTCCGCGCGAAGTAAGAGACGCCACCTGCTCGGCGGACAAGGCGCGCCGGCTACTCGGCTATGAGACTAAAGTAAGCCTCCGCGAGGGACTTCAGAGCATGATCGACTGGATTCGCCAACACGGAACCAAGCCCTTCTCGTACCATCTACCCATCGAGATCGATTCGCCGCTTCTGCCCGCGACCTGGACATCGCGGTTGATATAACAGCCGGTCACGTGGGGAAGCCTGCCCGCCTCCGCATCGGCATGCTCGGACTCTACGGCATGCCGCTCCCACAACTGCACTTCACCGGATTCGAGACCGCCTTCGGCGAGATCGCCCCCCGGCTCGTTGCTGTCGGGCACGATGTGACAATCTATTGTCGCGCCAGCCAGTACCCGGAGTCGCTGCGCGTTTCTGAGTACAGAGGGGTGCGCCTCAAGTACGTCCCGTCGCCTGGAGGGAAAAGTCTTTCGGGGCTGGTCGCGACGCTCTTTGCGTCACTCCACGCCCTTCTGTTTGGGCGATACGACCTCTTCTTCTTCGTCAACGTCGGGATGGGCCACCATGCCGCGCTGTGCCGCGTGTTTGGCGCGCGCGTCGTGATGAATGTAGATGGGCTCGACTGGAAACGTGCCAAGTGGGGACCGCTCGCGCGGGCGTACTTCCTCAGCGCTGCCCAGTCCGCGATAAAGTTCTGCAACAGGCTGATCACGGATGCAGAGGCGATGCGCGCGATCTATCTCGAGGAGTTTCACAAGGAGACGACGATGATCGCCTACGGCGCGTACGTCGAGTCTTCGGAGAATCCAGAGCTCATCAAACAGTTTGGGGTCCAGCCGGACGACTATTATCTCATCGCCAGCCGACTCATACCCGAGAACCACGCCGACCTCATCATGCTCGGCTTCCACGAGTCGGGGACGTCCAGGAAGCTGGTGATTGCCGGCGGCGCCAACTACGACAGCCCATTTCACCGTCAATTGCGCGAGCTCGCCAACGATCGCGTGATTTTCACTGGGCACATCCACGATCAGTCGGTCATCAAGGAGCTCCACTGCAACTGCTTCGCGTACCTGCATGGGCACTCGGTCGGAGGCACCAATCCTTCGCTGCTCAAAGCGATGGGTTACGGGAACTGCATTGTCGCCTTCGATAGCGTGTTCAATCGGGAAGTGCTGGCAGACGGCGGACTCTTCTTTCCAAAAGACTCGAGTGTGCTGGCCGAGCAACTGCGTCGAATCGAAAGTGACGGTGCGTTGGTGAGCGATCTGCGCCGCAGGGGACCGTTACGGATTGAGAAAGAGTATACCTGGGAGAAGGTGAGCGATCAGTACGATCAGCTCTTTCGTGAGGTCGCGTCGGGTGCTTGAGCTGTTGCGGTCGCGCACGGCACGAAACAGCGGATTTAATCTCCTCGGATTGGCGATCCCACTCGTTATTGGGCTTGTCCTTATCCCAATCACGCTGCATGGACTGGGACCCGCCCGGTTCGGACTTCTCAGTCTCTCACTGACCGTTCTCGAGTACTCCACCCTCTTTGCGCTCGGACTCGGCCCCGCCACCACCAAGCACGTCGCCGAGGCCATCGCCAGGAAGGACGAGAGTACGTCGGACCTCATCGCGATGTCGGTGGTCGGTCACGCGGTGCTGGGCTCCATTGGTGGAACGATCGTAGCGCTGCTCGCGCCGGTGTTCGTCGACCATGTCTTTACCGTCGCTCCGAGTTTGCGGTCCGAGGCGATTACCGTTTTTCGTTTGCTCGGGGTGATGGTGCCGGCGACGCTTCTCCTCCTCAGTCTTTTCGGCGCGCTCGAGGGAGCGAGCCGTTTCGGACTGGTGAATTTGCTGAGGGTGCCGATCAGCGCACTCTCGTTCATCATTCCGGCGGTCGGGGTTACGTACGACGTTGGGCTGCCCGCTATTCTCTCGACTCTCGTAATTCTGCGACTCGTCGTCTGCGGCGTGCTGGCGTTAGTCGTTGCCGCGAGCGTTCCCGGCCACAAATGGAAGTGGCCATCGGACTGGAATCAAATGCGCCCGCTCCTTTCATTCGGCGCGTGGCTCTCGGTCTCGAACGTCCTGAGTCCGACCCTCGTGTACGCAGACCGGTTTCTCCTTGGCCATTTACGCGGGCTTGGCCCGCTGGGATTGTACTCAGCACCGTTCGATGGCCTGATGCGCCTGCTGGCGGTTCCAAGCAGTCTTGTGCGCGCGATGTTTCCAACTCTGAGCGCGCTACATCATGTTTCGGCTCGCGACCAGCTGAGGCCGCTCTTTCGACGCGCGGTCGCGGCGGTGCTACTCCTGCTCGGCGGTCCTGTTCTGATCCTGGGAGTGTTTGGGCCGTTTCTTTTGCGGCTATGGCTCGGCGAACAGGTCGCCGTTGCTGCCGGCACTGCGGTTCGGATTCTAGCGGTGGGATTGATCTTCAATGCCGTCGCGTTCGTGCCCACGACTTTC
>JALYZH010000282.1 GCA_030948945.1 Gemmatimonadota bacterium
GGATGTCGGGACGAGCGGACCTGCCGAAAGTGGTCGTGTATTGCTCGGAAGAAGCGCATTCGAGCGTGGACAAAGCGGTGATGACACTCGGATTCGGCTTGAGCGCGCTGAGACGAATTCCGACCGATGACCAATTGCGCATGGACACGGCAGCACTCGATGCCGCGGTGAAAAGCGATCGGCGAGCCGGCGCGATACCGCTGGCAGTTGTGGCAACGGTGGGCACGACTTCGACGACGGCGATCGACCCGGTGCTCGCGGTCTCGAAGATTTGCGAGCGAGAGAAGATGTGGCTCCACGTCGATGCATCGTACGGAGGGACGGCTGCGATTCTGCCCGAGATGCGGCACGTGCTGGAGGGCTGTGATCGCGCTGATTCCCTGATAGTGAATCCACATAAGTGGCTGTTCACCCCAATGGATTGTTCGGCTCTGTACACTTCGCGTCCGGATTTATTGAAGCGCGCATTCCAGCACGTGCCTGAGTTCCTCGTCGTCAGCGAGGGCGAGGGGGTCGTCAATCTCATGGACTACGGGATCTCGCTTGGCCGCCGCTTCAGGGCACTCAAGCTCTGGTTCGTGATCAGGAATTTCGGCGTCGAAGGGCTTCAGTCAGTCGTACGACAACACATCCTGATCGCGCGGACCCTGTCCAAATGGATCGACGATGATCCAGAGCTGGAGCGCTTGGCTGAGGTCAATTTTTCTACAGTCGTATTCCGGCACCGGCCGCCAGGGATGAACGCCGCTGAGGTCGATCAGCACAACGTGAAGGTGCTCGAGAAGGTGAACGCGACACGTGAGGTTTACCTGTCCCACACGCGGCTGCGTGGCCGGTATGCAATTCGAATCGCCATCGGCAACATCCACACGACCGAGGCCCACGTCCGGCATGCTCTGGACCTGGTCCGCGAAGCCGGCGGTACGCGTAAATGAGGCTCTTTTTCACGGTTGGCAGGAACGAAGAATGCTGGACGGTATATTATCGGACTCCTATTCCCACCCACTTCATCACAAATCAGGGAGATCCTTGATGAAAGCTTTTGTGAACAGGATTGCAGCCGGCCTGGCGTTCAGTGTATTCGTGGCCGCGCCACTCGTGGCGCAGACCCCGGCTACGACCTGCGATCCCACCGCCAATACCAAGGGCGATATCGCCAAAGCGCAGTTCTCGCTGACGCGCGCGGTAGCGGCTTCGGCTAGCGGTAACCCGTCGAAAGACCTGCAGGATGTCCTCCGTCTCGTCAACAACGGAAACGACAATCCCACTGCTCGCGCCTATCTGCGCGGCGAAGCGTACATCCTCTATCTGATGCAGCCGAACACTCCGTCGATCGTACCGCGGAGCGCGCTTGGTCTGACTACCAATCCCACCGGTACCATCGACCTGTTCGCGGCGGCTGATTCGTCCTTCTCGATCGTGGAGAACGCCTCTCCTGAATGCGTCCCCGTGGTCATGCAGTGGCGTCAGCAGAAGCCGTGGCTGAATACCCTGAACGCAGCGATCAACGCTCTCAACTCGAATCAGCTCGATTCGGCCGAGACCTTTGCCAAGAGATCGCTGTTGCTCGATCGTCGGGCGCCCTACGCGTACTCGGTCCTTGGCTCCGTCGCCCAGAATCGGAAAGACTGGACAGCCGCCAATGATTACTGGAAGCAGGCGTTGGCAGCCGCTGGAACGGACACCAGCTACGCCGATGTGCGCACGAAGACGATTTACGAGATAGCCTCAGCCGCATCGGACCGAGCCGACGCAGCAAGCGGTGCGGCAAAGCGCGCGGCTGCGCGCGAAGCGATCAAGCCGTGGCAGGACTACATCGCCGTGGCAAACAATGATCTCCTTCTTGCCGATGCGGTCGACAACGCCTCCCGCATGTACGTGGCAGCTGGCGACAGTGCTTCGGTTCCGACGCTCTACGCAGGGATGCTCGCCAATCCTTCGAAATACGGTGAGCTCTCGCTAGTCCACGCCGGTGTAGTCGCGACACGGAATGGACACCAGGCCGACGCGTCGAAGCTGTTCGACGCTGCGCTGGTTCAGAATCCCGTCTCGCGCGACGCGATCAACAATCTTGCCGCGACTTACATCCAGAACAACGAGTTTCCCAAGGCGTTTCCATTGATCGACAAGCTCGTCGCGATGGACCCGAGCAACCCCGACAATCCGCTGCTGTACGCCTTCGCCTATCAGGGACTGTACAAGGGCACCAAGGACAAGAAGCTGCAGAAGATCTATACGGATTCGCTGGTTTACTGGAACAACAAGTCAGAGAGCGCTCCCGTGAAGCTCGCGGTGACCGAGTTCACGCGTCGCCCGGCAGAGACGACCGTCGGTGGGACGATCGAGAATCGCGGCACGACCGCGAAGACCTATACGGTAAGCGTCGACATTCTCGACAAGGGCGGCAACGTCATCGATACGCAGACCGCGACAGTCGGCCCCGTGACGCCGAAGAGCACCAAGACTTTCAAGATCACTTCGCCGAAGGGCGGAGCTTACGGGTATAAATACAAACCCTTGACCTGAGTCTGAAACAGCAACTGAATGCTACCTGCCCGGGGGCTGTCGGCTTCCAAGTTGACGGCTACGGGCGGGTCTGTTTCTTAGCCTCGGCTCACGAGCTCCGCGGCAGCATCAGCCGGTCGGTCTCCACGATCGCGCCAACTATCCAGAAGCGGCTGCCGTCGAACCAGAAAATCGCCACCTGCTCCATCTCGCGCGCGAGCTCGAGTGCCTCGTCCTGCGGCATCGTGACGGCGAAACTGTACTCACAGTGAGACCGGTCAGGAGAACAGCAATCAACCTGCACAAAGTGGTATCCCGCCGCAGATAGTCTTCGATCGAGGTCGCTCTTCCGCTGCTGATTCTCCGCCGCGGACAGATTTCTGCCCTGCGGGTCGAAGGCTGTCATGATGGCGAAGGGCTCTCCCAACCCGACGGCCTTCAGCGTGGCGATCGCGGGCTCGGACGGAATTTCCCGCAGGTCGATCTCCACGGGCGGCCGAGTCGCAAAGCCCAGTATCGTCTCCGGATACTTCGGCCAGTCTGGATCGTGCTGATCCGGCGTCGATTTCATGGCGCTCTCAATTTCAAGGTTCGCACCAGAAGGCTTCTCTATTCGTGACGGAAATCTGGTACGCTCCTTGACCTACTTGTACGCGTGAAACCCAACCAGATCTGGCCGGATCGACTCTTTCTCATTCGTCACGGCGAATCGGCGGGCAACGTAGCGCGCGACGCCGCCGTCGAAGCGGGGCATCCGGTGATCGACATCGATATCCGCGACATCGACGTCCCGCTATCGGAGCTTGGACAGCGCCAAGCAGTCGCGTTGGGTCGCTGGATCGGTGCGCTGCCGAAGGACGAGCGTCCAACCGTCGTTCTCACATCTCCATACCTGCGCGCGCGTCACACTGCGGGCCTCATCGTCAAAACAGCCGGGATGTCTGCCGACAGTTATTCGCTCATCGTCGATGAGCGGTTCCGCGAGAAGGAGTTCGGCATCCTCGACCGGCTGACATCCGTCGGCGTTCGAGACCAGTATCCCGAGCAGGCTGAAATGAGGAAACTCCTCGGCAAGTTTTACCATCGGCCGCCGGGAGGCGAGAGCTGGTGCGACGTCATTCTTCGGTTGCGCAGCGCTACCGAGATGATCTCGCGAGAGCACTGCGGAGAGAGAGTGCTCGTCGTCTGTCACGCCGTGGTGGTGCTCTGCATGCGCTACATTCTCGAGCACATGACGGAAGCCGAGCTCCTTGCGGTCGACAAAAAGGCCGAGCTCGCCAACTGTTCCGTCACACTCTACGAGTACGATAAGACACTCGGTCCGCGCGGCAGTCTGCGTCTCAAGCTCTACAACTTTGTCGCCCCTCTCGAAGAGGCTGGCGCGCCAGTGACGTCGGAGCCCGACGCAAATGTCGGCGCGCGCTAGCAAGCGGCCTGTACCCGTAACGACCTCGCTCCTGCGGCGTTGGCAGCTTCCCAAGCCGAGCGACAATGCGGACAAGCAGGATCGCGGGATAGCGATGGTGATCGGCGGCGCGGCAGAAGTGCCGGGTGCGCTGCTCCTCGCCGGTATGGCGGCGTTGCGCTCCGGCGCCGGAAAACTTCAGATCGCCGGGCCGCGCAGCGCGGCGACAACACTCGGCGTCGCGATTCCGGAAGCGCGCGTTTTCTCATTGCCCGAGACGGACACTGGGCTCCTGGACAAACGAGCCGGGGCACGCGCACTCGAATGCACCCGGGAGGCCAATGCAATCCTCATCGGTCCCGGAATGCTCAACGACGACGCCATCCGCGGCTTCATGGAGACACTGCTTCC
>JALYZH010000319.1 GCA_030948945.1 Gemmatimonadota bacterium
ACTCTCTGCAGTTCCACCGGGCCCGGAGTCGTCAACCCACCGCCACCCGGCAGCACCTCTCCGTTGCTTCCAATCAATACGCCGAGTGTGCCGATGGAAGCGCTGGAACTACTGCCATCGTCGAACAGGTGGCGGATGATTGAAGTAGTGGTGGTCTTCCCGTTCGTTCCTGTGACGCCCAGGATAGTCAAGTTGCGGGCCGGATTGCCGTAAACCGTCGCCGCGGCAACCGCGGCCGCTCGACGCCCCTCACGCACCACCAGCGATGGCAACGCCGTACGTGCGGGATCCTCTACAATCGCGACGGCGGCGCCGCGCTGTGCTGCTGCATCCAGAAAGTCGTGACCGTCGCTCTTCCAGCCGCGCACCGCGACGAACAGGTCACCGCGCTGCACTGCCCGGCTGTCGTCCGCTACTCCACTCGCTTCGCGAGGGAGGTTTCCCTGGACGCCCGCGAGCAGACCCTGCTCATCGAGCGCCTTCCTGATGGCCGAGACACTCACTTTCATTGCGAAAGGCGGTTCAGCTGCACGACTGTGCCGGGTGGCGAGATTGTGCCAGCCGCGGGCAAGGTACCGTTAGCGAGTCCTTTACTCAGCCTCACCCTGAAACCAGCGGCGTGCAAGGCGCGCACCGCCTCCCTGACCGACAGACCTCTCACATCCGGAATCGCGCGCGGCGCAATCGCTATCGGCGCGGACTTTGGAGTCACCGGCAAGTCAACGACGTACGACGTCGTTGGCTCTGGCGCGAGGCGTGATGCGAGGTTGTCACCCGGGTCATACGCAGTGGGCTCGACGTGCTCGGCGGGATCACGTGAGACGGTTCTCATCGAAGCAGTCGGTTTTTCACCCTTGTTGTCATCGGCTCTTGCGATCGCGGTCTTTTCCGAAGCCGCGAGATCCTCACGATTGAGTGCGGCATCGCGTGCCGCCAGCGCCGCGCGCAGCACAATCCGCGTTACAGGCGCCGCTATGTCGCCTCCAGCGTAGTGACTCCCGTTCGGGCTATCGAGCTTCACCAGCACCACGTATTGCGGATCCTTTCCCGGGAACAAGCCGACGAACGATGCCGTGTAATTGCCCGCGGTGTAGCCGGTGTTTTGTGAGGTCCGACGAGCGGTGCCGCTCTTTCCGGCGACGTCGAATGTCTGAAGGTCCGCCTTGGTCGCGGTGCCTTCCTGCACTACGGCAAGGAGCATCTCCTGCACGGTGCGAGCGACTTCCCCCGACATTACGCGGCGCACCGGGCGAGTCTCGGCCCGATAGAGGACCTTGCCCTCGAGGGAGCGGACTTCCTTTACGAGGTGCGGCTCGAGCAGCTCACCGCCGTTCGCGATTGCCGAGTACGCGGCCACCAGCTGCAACGGCGTGACCGCGATCTCGTATCCCATCAGTATCGACGCACTCGTCTGCTTCGACCACTCCTTGGGCTCGCGCAAGGTGCCCGGCGATTCTGCGGGGAGAGGAATGCCCAGCGGCATCCCGAATCCGAGGTCGCGAAACGTCTCGTACTTTTGACGCGGCGTCAGTCGTTGGCCGAACTCGACGATGCCAACGTTGCTCGAGAAGCGGATGACGTCGGCCAGGGATAGCTGCGACGCCTTGTGCATGTCGGTGATGGTCCGGCCGTCGAGCTCGAGCTTTCCGTTGTGGGTGTTGACCACGTCGCGCGGCGTCGCGCGGCCACGCTCGAGCAGCGACGCCGCGACGAACGGCTTTAGCGTCGAGCCCGGCTCGAACGGTTCCGTCACCGCCGTATTCGAGAATGAGGTATGGCCGACACGACTGCTCGCCAGCGCGAGAATCTCGCCCGTGTGCGGGTTCATCACGACGATGTCGCCGCCCGTTGCCTGGAGGCTGTCAACGGCAATCGCCAGCTCTCGCTCGCAGATGTCCTGCAGAGTGTTGTTGATCGTCAGCACTACCGTGGACCCGGCGCGAGGCTGATCGGTCCAGGCGTCAGGAGTGTCGAAGGGGCGCCCGCTTTTGTCGCGCGCGAGACTCACTCTTCCGGAATCGCCGCGAAGGATGGTATCCAGTGCGAGCTCGACGCCGTCGAGAGGATTGCCCTGGCCGTCGAGGCTCCCGACAATGCGTCTGATTCCGGTCGACTGCGCATAGACGCGCTGAAGTACCGGCGTGAGGTGCACACCATTCAACTTCGATATGGAGGCGAGGTCGGACTGGCTGTAAAGTCCGGGGAGATCTATCCATCTGCGACGTCGCTCGATGGCCGCGTGAACAAGCGCGACATCGAGCCGGGCGCGTCGTAGCGCCTTCAGCACGAACGCGGTGTCGCGCATTTCGGGGAGCGCGAGCGCAACGCGTGTTAGCTCGCGACTCTCAACCAGAGTATTTCCGCTCGCGTCGAGGATCTCGCCCCGCGGTGCGGCGGCCGCTGCGGCTACGTAGTGCTCGCGCTTGCCGCGAGCGACCCACTGGCTTCCTTCGACGACCTGGACCTTCGCGGCGCGCGCGATCAGCGCGAGCGCGAACAGCACAAAGAAGCCGTGGACGACGGCCACACGATTAGGGAGTTTCAACGTTGCCCCGTTCGTGGGAGAATCACGACCTGCTTGTCCGACGGAATATGCATTCCGAGCCGGCTCTCGACGGCAACGCCAAGACGCTGCCGGCTCGAGGCGTCGCGGATCTCGCTTCCGAGACGTGCGCGCTCACCCTCGAGCTCGTTCCGCTTTCCGTCGAGCTGCGCGAGTCGCCCGGACTGGCCGATACCCAGCGTCCTTCGCCACACGATCGAGAGCGCGACGAGGACGAAAGCTGCGAGGACCAGCGCCACGAGGCTCCTCCCTCTCAGCGCTACGCCGCGTTTCGCCATGCGCGCAGTCTGGCGCTCCGCGAGCGCGAGTTGGAGGCGGTTTCGGCGTCGCTTGCCACTACCGGACGCTTGGTCACCAGATCGCCGAGTGCGTGACCACGACAGGTGCATTGCAACTGCTTCGGCGGGCAAATACAGGATTTGCTCCACTCGCGCATCGTGTGCTTCACCAGCCTGTCTTCACCGGAGTGGTAAGCGATCACGGCGAGCAGTCCGCCGGGGCGGAGCCGATCGCGCAGAAGCGGCAGCGCCCTTTCGAGCGCGTTCAGCTCGTCGTTCACAGCGATGCGAACGGCCTGGAAGAGCCGCGCGAAGTCGCCCGGACCCATGCGCGCACCAAATGCCCCTCGAATGGCGTCAACCAGGTCATCGCTCACATGCATGGGTTTACGCTCACGGCGGCGCGTGATTTCACGAGCGAGCCGATTGGCCCTGGGCTCGTCTCCATAGTCGCGGAAAATCTGGGATAGGTCGGCTTCATCCAGCGTGTTCAACAGTTCGGCGGCGGTCGTAGTAGAGCGACGGTCCATCCTCATGTCGAGTAACGCGTCAGGACGAAAAGAGAAACCTCTTTCAGTCTCGTCTATCTGGTGGGAGGAAACCCCAAGATCGGCCAGAATGCCGTCGAATCTTCGCCCATCGAGCTCCGGAATCCGATCCACGTCGGCGAAATTCCCCCTGACAGCGAGAAAGCGGCCTGACGTCTCAAAGGACGCCAGCCGCTTTCGGGCTTCAGTAATGGCCGCCTCGTCGCGATCGAGCGCTACAACCGAGGAGCCAGCGGCGAGGAGGGCTTCGCTGTGCCCTCCGCCGCCCAATGTGCAATCCAGTACCTCTTTGGCGCCAGCGAAGAGCGCCGAGACTTCTTCGACCATGACCGGCGCATGGTAGGATGTATCCCACCGGCCGGTCAGTGGATCGGTCACTTACAGAAGCGCTTCACCTCGTTGTCGACAGCGGGCGTGAACTGCGGAATCGCTGTCAGGAGCTGAGCGGCCTCATTCGGATACTTCTGTCCCCCCGCCGGCAGGTTCGCCTGCGCGAGAGTGAACGCGTCACGGGCTGTCCGTGCCAGGTCGCAGCTCCGCTTTTCGTTCGCGTCGATCGTAGCGCTTTGGCCGAGCGAGAAGGCGCTGGCGCCAAGAAGGAACTTGGCGTCCGCGGAGGTCTGCAGCTGATCGGACAGTTGGAGGAACCTGATCGCCCGCTGGTAATCGGCGCGATTCTTGGAGGCCTGACCCGCCTTATAGGCATCGCTTCCCTGCTTGAGCGCGAGCTGCGCCAGCGAAGCAGGATCGACTCCGTTATTCTTGGCGTTCTGCAGCGTGTTCACCAGATCGTCGTACTGATTCAGTGAATCCTGAACCGTCGCGAGGAGGAAATATCCCGGCGCGTTCTTGGGATTTGCCGCGACAGCCTTCTTTGCTGCATCGAGCGCCTGTAGCATCTGACCGGACTTGTACAGTGCCTGCGCATTGAACAACTGAAGATTCGGATCGTTCGGGAATCTTGCGACTCCGCGCGCGGCCGCTTCCGATGCTTTCTGCGGTTGGTTCATGGCCGAATACGCGCCAGCAAGGCGGGAGTAGTAGCCCGCAGTCGCCTGCGCAGTATCCACACGCACCATCTCGTTTCCTACGTTGATGGCGTCGTTGTAATCCTTGGCATTGAGGTAAACGAGCCAGGCGAGGTTAAGAAGCTGAGGATCGCCGGGATTGTTCTGAATCAAATCGCGCATGAGAGGGACAGCCAGATCGGCGTGACCGGTCTGGGCCATCTCCGCGATCACGTCCTGAATCAGCTTGATGTTCGTCGGGTCGGCAGCTGCCAGCGAGGTAAGCGCGGCGAGCTCCTTCGGCGTGTCTTTCTTGGTCCGATACAATTCGGAGAGCCTTCTCAGGGCGACGACGTTGCGCGGATCGGTCGTGCGGATCCGTTCGGAGACCGCGATTGCGGAATCATCCATCTTGAGTCCCGCATACGCGTCGACAAGGCATGCCGCAGCAATGTTCGCGTTGGGATAACCAGCCATCGCGGCCCGGGCGGCGGTCACGCCGGCCTGAAATTGCCCCTGTGCGACGGCGTTGTGGCACGTCTCCTCGCCAGCCAGTTGCTGGCGCGCGTCTTTTATGGCCTTGGCAACCTGATTCGCCGCATCATCCAGCTTGGAAGCCTGAGCCGACGGGAGGACCTGGCCGCGATTCATATCGCGCGAGATGACGAGCCGCGAATCGATCTTGAACCCGGCGGGCGTCCTCGAGACCGTGCCTTCGAGGTACTGGGGGGCGCGTACCAGTGTAGCGAGCGCTTTGGCGTCGCCCGGGGCGAGCGCTTCGGTCGTGGTATAGCCCGAGGAGACCAGGCTGTTGTTGATATCGGCCTTCGGGACGACAACCAGGTCCCGGACATTGGTCTGCTTCTGCAGCTGGTTGCGAATGGCTTCCGCCGCTTGCACACCAAGGTCCTTGTCGGAGCTCTGAAGCGTGGGAATCATGACTCGCTCGCCCGTACGGGTCTGAGCAACAGCGGACGACGCACCTAGAGCGGTGAGCACCGCAAGCAGCGCAGTGAGACCGAGCCGTGAATGACGTAATGCCTTCAATTGTATAACCTCCAAGTCGGTAAACATTCTACACCACCGTCCAATCCGTGGGTCCCTGACATCTTCGAAAATGGGCGAGGAGGGACTCGAACCCCCGACATCCTGCGTGTAAGGCAGGCGCTCTAACCA
>JALYZH010000329.1 GCA_030948945.1 Gemmatimonadota bacterium
CGTTCTTCATTTTTGGTCCCATGCAGGAGCTGGGCAACATCATCAACGTGTTTCGGGAGACCGAAGTCTCGCTGATCAATTTCCGCAAGATTCTCGAGACGCCGAAGGACCCAAAGCCAGCGGCTCCCGTTCCCTTGGCGAAGATCGAGAATCTGGAGTTCGAGAACGTCGGGTTCATCCACCAGACCGCTACCACTCCCGCACTCACCGATATCTCATTCACGGTGAAGCGCGGGGAGACGATTGCGTTCGTGGGTCCATCCGGAGCGGGAAAGACCACGCTGGTAAAGCTTCTTGTGGGTCTCTATCCGCCCAAGACCGGCCGGATTCTGTACAACGGGCTGCCCAGCGATTCCGTCGATCTCGATCGGCTGCGTGAGCGGATTGGGTTCGTGACGCAGGACGCGCAGCTTTTCTCCGGGACCATTCGAGAGAATCTCAAGTTCGTGAATCCGCACGCGACCGACGCCGAGTGCTTCGAAGTTCTCCACAAGGCAGCCGCGCATACCTTGCTGGCTCGAGCGGACAAGGGTCTCGATACTGTAATAGGCGAAGGCGGAGTGAAGGTTTCCGGCGGAGAGAAACAGCGACTCTCGATCGCGCGAGCGCTGCTCCGCAAGCCGCATCTGCTCGTGTTCGACGAAGCGACGTCTTCTCTCGACTCTCTTACCGAGGAAGAGATCAGCCGCACCATGCGCGATGTCGCCAACTCACGAGAAGTGATCACGATCCTGATCGCACACAGGCTATCGACCGTAATGCACGCGGACCGCATCTATGTACTCGAGCGCGGCAAGATCGTCGAAGCAGGTCAGCACGAGGATCTGCTCGAGAGGACCGGACTCTACTACGCGATGTGGCGTCAACAGGTTGGTGAGCGGCGAGCCACGCCGCAACTTCCGGGTGCCAGGCCTCCACAGCTGGCGCGAGTGTAAACACGGATGCTTCGGAGTGTTGAACGCTGATACTTAGGATTTGAAACACTTAACCACATCTCCCCATGCCCGACGATACAGGCAAACTGAAGCAGGGAAACTTCATGCAGGCGCTCGAATCGATCCGTGCTGAGGCGGAGCGGCTGATGAAGCGGTCAGATATTCCGCCTGAAGTGAAGGCCGGGCTCGATCGAATCGTCGGATTCACCCGCTCGAAGTTCGACCTGGGCGGCGACATCGAATAGCCGCTGGGCGTGGCAATCCCTTGCCGAACCTTCCTGGACAGCCGTAACTCGTGAAATTGACGCTTCGGGGTTTCCAACCCCGGGGCGCCGAGTGGCATCTTAGTTCCGCCTGAGATGAAGACGAGCGCGGTGGTATCAGATACGATCGGGTCTGTCCCGTCAACGAATGCTGAAGACAAAGCTGCCGCGCTGGATTGCATTCGGCGCGCGCAAGCTGGCGATGTCGATGCGTTCGAGCTCCTGTATCGCGAGCACTCGCCGCGAATCTACGCGCTCTGTCTTCGACTCAAGGCCGGCAACGGACCCGACGCGACGGAGCTGCTGCAGGACGTCTTCATAAAAGCGTGGCGTCGGCTGGATACGTTTCGCGGAGATAGCGCATTCTCGTCGTGGCTGCATCGACTTGCGGTCAACACGATGCTCGAGAGCGCGCGAGCGGAAGGACGACGCACGGCAAGAGTACTATCGATGGAGGACACGTCGCGCCTTGCCGGCGCGGCACGCACCAGTGGCATCGAGCTGAAGATGGACATGGAGAACGCGATCGCCTCGCTCCCCAAGGGAGCCAGGCTCGCGTTCGTGCTCCACGATGTCGAGGGGTATCAGCACCAGGAGATCGCCGAGCAGTTGAGCGTCACAGTTGGCACAGTGAAGGCGCAACTGCACCGGGCGCGCAGATTATTGAGAGAGAGACTGGAGTCTTGAGATGACACACGAAGTCATAAAGCACCTGTTGGATGACTACGTCACCGGCGAGTTGACAGAAGAAGCGCGTGCTCCGGTTGAAGAGCATATCGCCGGCTGCGAGATGTGCAGCGCCGAGGTCGCGAGCCTGAAACGAATCCTGGCTCGCGCGGAGGAGCTGCCCAAAGAGATCGACCCGCCTGCTGATGCGTGGCTGGGAATTCGCTCGGTGATTGCGCGGGAGGAAAGCGCAGCGCGTGCGGGCACTTCTCGCTCTCGATTCGGAGCGGGGCAACGGCCCTACATGTTGGCCGCGGCGGCGGTTCTCGTCGCAGTCCTCTCCTCCGCGGGCACGGCGCTCTATCTGAATCAACACACCGCCGGTGCCAGTTCACGGGACACAGCGGCCAGCACCTCCGGATCCGAGACGACACCAGCCAGTCTCGCCGCCTTTGCGATCGAGGAGAACAACTACCTGCGAACTGCGGCCATGCTGCAGGATATGCTCGATCAACAGGAAGGGTCGCTCGCGCCCGAGACCGTCGCCCAGCTCAAGGCGAGTCTGCGCACGATCGACGAGGCAATTCTCGAAGCCAGGAATGCACTCGCGCGCGATCCCGCGAACAAAATGCTGGTCGAGATGCTGTCTGCGAGCTACCGGCAGAAGGTCGATCTGCTGCGACGCACGACGGAGCTGACGCGTGGTACTTAGAATGCTCGGCGGCTTCGCTCGTTTCCGCGCGCGCTACGTGTCGCGACTCAGCGTCACCCTTACTGTGATCACGCTCCTGTTCTGCGCGCCACCGGCCGATGCGCAGAAAAAGGTGGAACGCAAGCTCCCGCTCGGAATGGAGGGAGCGCTGCGGATCGCCAACATGGTCGGCAGCGTCGTCGTCCACGGGTGGAACAAGGATACCGTCATGGTACGAGGCACACTGGGAGCGGGTGACAAGTTTTTCATGGGCGGAGGCTACACGGGCGCCAAAATGTTTGTCGAGGGTGCCAACGATCGCGATCCCAAGCCGACCAGTCTCGAAGTCTGGGTGCCCGCGCGCGTGCGCCTGTGGGTGAAGACTGCGACGGCAAACGTCGACGTCAGCGACGTCACGGGCGGTCTCGATCTATATGTAGTGAGTGGCAGCATCGATGTGAGAGGGAATCCACACGAGCTGAACGCCGAAGCGATTGACGGGGATATTTATGTGATTGGCTCCCCGGCGTGGCTACGAGCGAAGACGGCAACCGGTACGATCACCTTTCAGGGCGCCAGCTCGGATGTTGGACTCTCCACTGTCAGCGGACCGATAAAGGTCGACGGTGGCGTGTTCGAGCGCACCAAGATCGAGACGGTGACCGGCAACATCGCATTTACGGGGAAACTGGACAGAAGCGGCACCTTCGATTTCGACACCCACAGCGGAAGCGTGGAGATTGGAATTCCCGATAAGACTGGCGCCAGCGTCTCGGCCGCGACGATTGCCGGCACGATCACCAACAATCTGTCCAAGCACCCACCGATTCCGGGGCGCTTCGGACGCGGCGCTGAGCTGACGATGGAGCTGAGCGGAGGCGGTGCGAGAGTATCCGTTCGCACCTTCAAGGGACCTGTCACCTTTCGCAGAGCGCAATAAAAAGTCGCGTTCAACCCTGAGAAGCCGAGCGGCATCGTAGAGGCGCTAGAAAAAACTTCTTCAGGAGATCGCCATGAAACGCACTTTGCTCCACACCTTCGCGCTC
>JALYZH010000348.1 GCA_030948945.1 Gemmatimonadota bacterium
CTTCCATCTCGCTCATTGTCTTACGGATGATCGAGCTCCGAAGTCTCAAATGCTGGATAAAGGACTCGCTCCAGGTGGTCAGCTCGCGCTCGGGGTCGGAAGGAACGTCGGGCAGCGGAGCGAGCGCGACAGAGTGCGTTATCTTCATCGCTTCCCGGATCAGCGCTTCCTTGGACCCGAACTGGCGGAAGATCGTGACCTCGTTGACCCCAGCAGCGTCGGCAATGCGCCGCGTGGTACAGCCGCGGAAGCCAAGCTTCGCGAACACCTGGCACGCCGCGTTGATGATTTCGGTTCTGCTGCTCATGCAACCGATGTTACGATACCCGACCCACGAATGCAAGTAGTCACTTACTTACACAGCCGTTTCCACAATCGCATATCGGAGGCCCGGTTTGGCTAGGAACTATGACATGGAAGACGCATTCGCTGCAGCACTTACGCACGTCGAGCGATCACTGGCAAGCGGGATGAAAGCCGCGGACGGATCCTCCGCCCAACCTCAGCTCGCGAGGTTGCAGCTGGAGCTGAAACTCCAGCGCGACCAGGCTCGCGAGCGCGGGGCAGTCGATCATGAATGGCTCCAGAAGACGGTGCGCTGGGTTGCGGAGTGGGTTCCGGAGAAAGAGATCACACTCATCGCCGCGCTTGGGAGGATCGTCCGAGCCGCTCCACCAGCGCTTTCCTAGGTCGAGCCATGTTGTATATTCGCCGAGGGGCACGTCCGGCAGCTAACTCACAAAGTGACCCAGGAATAGGCAATGACAGCACAAGCGACAGTAATTGACCCGTTTGTGGAATGACGATCGGGAGAAGTCAGGCTCCCTTCACGAGAGAGCACGCCGCCAGCGTTTATTATCTCTGCTCGATCGAATGCGCGAAGAAATTCGACGCCGACGGCGATGTCTATGCGGCCGTTGCTGGATTGCAGCTTCCTGGGTGGGGCATGACTCCACATCCGGAGAATGTCGTAAAGCAATTCCGAGCCGACACGGAGCCGCGGGCCTGATTCAGCGCGGCTGACGGCGCGCTGACGACCAGTGGATCGCCCGGATCTGCCAGCCTTTCCGAGATCGGCTCAGTAGAAGCAGTTCCGCACCAGCGGTATTGATTTCCCGTCCGCTGAATGTGCCACTTGAAGTCGACGTGGATACGAGCCAGGCGACATTTCCATCACAGTTGTAGGTGAACGGCGCCCTCTCCTCCTTTAGGGCTTTAGCGAAGGCAATGTCCTCTGAGAGATGGCCGGAAAGGTATTGCTGTCGGTTTTCTACGGTACCGCCTTCGATGACCCTCAGGTCGGGCGCCAGCAGCGAGTTTATGCCCGTGGTGTCGCCTGTAGACAGGGTCCTGTGAAAACCGGTGGCGACACGACCGAGCGCGGCCGAATCGCCGGCTCGACATTCGGTATTCCTCGCCGGTGGTCCCTGAGCTGGTAGAGCTGCTGATATGCCGCCAGAGGCGAAAAAGACAATTCCGAAGACAAATAGTGATTGCATTTGCATGGGAATCCAATCCTGGTGTGGGCGTACGCAAAACGCAAAATGAACGAAAGAAGATAATGTCACAGAAACCTGACAGACATCACGCAGCATCCTCGCGCTCTTATCACTCGGACTGGAACTTGCGACGAGACTTCAGTGTTTCATCAGCCCAGTCGAGAGAATCTCACCGGTAGGATCAGGCCAACCTTGCGTCGCTTTGTAGGAATACTGATCGGCATCTGCGCTCTCTACCTCACGGTAGGGGCAGCCAACGCACCTTGTAACGATCGTGCTCGCCGCACTTCCTCCGGGTCAAGTGCAGATGTGATGCAGCACCACGACGGCTCTCATCAAGAATTGCCTGCCCGGAAGAGTGAACAGCCAAAGCCCTGCAAGTCGACTGCGATTCCCTGCTGCATCGCGATGGCTTCATGCGGCTCGTCCATCGCCAGTGGCACAAGTGGCTCGTCGGCCGCGTTTCACATCGCAGCTCGGATTGTTCCTGAGTTCAGTCTTTCGCAACCACTCAGCCGCATAGCTGCTCCCGAGCCTCCACCTCCGAAGGCATAGAGCACTGCCGGTGCTCGCGGTCCGCAGCGTGATCCCTCCGCGCGGACCATATCGCCCCTGTGATTCCTCGCAGCGGCTGAATCACTTACTTCGGATGGAAAATGTTTTCGTCATCACGCTGGATCGCGGGCGGATGCTGCCTGGCGCTCGTCCTCTCCTTTGCGATTGCCAATGAGCCCCTGAGAGCACAGGCGAGTGCGCAGGACACAGTTCACAAAAAAGGTGCGACGCCAATGCCCATGAACATGCCTATGGGCAAGAAAGTTCAAAAGAAAAAAACGACTCCGAAAACCGCAGCCACGAAAAAACCTGGCGGCAAGAAGGCGAAACCCGTCAGGAAATCCGCAGCGCCTCATACGCCGACGAAGATGAAACAGATGCAAATGGCGGATAGCACCCACGCGATGCGCGGCGATTCAGCTCACACGAAAATGAGCGGAATGAAAATGCAACCGGCTCCGATCAAAGCCGACTCGATGAAGATGGGTGGGATGCCGGGGATGGATAAGCCGTCAAAGCGGACGGACTCCACACAGATGGATATGGCCGGGATCAGGCCTCATACAGCCGATGACATGATGATCGGGCCTGTTGGCATCAGCATGGAGAGGATGGGATCTGGAACAACCTGGATTCCCGACGCCGTCACGCTTCCCTCACGCCGACGGATGTTCGGAAACTGGATGGTGATGGCGCACGGTTTCGTCTTCGCGCAGTACGACAAGCAGTCCGGCGAGCGTGGCGACGACCAGTTCGGCTCATTGAACTGGGCAATGCTGATGGCTACTCGCGACCTCGCGGGCGGTCGCTTCCAGGGTCGAACCATGCTCAGCCTCGATCCGTTTACTGTCAGCAATCGTGGTTATCCGCTCTTGCTTCAGACCGGAGAGACGTACAAGGGCCAGCCTCTACACGATCGCCAGCATCCACACGACTTCTGGATGGAGCTCGGTGCTCTCTACCAGCGTGAAATCAACAAAGGGTTGGCGTGGAGCATCTATGCCGCACCATCAGGAGAGCCGGCACTGGGTCCGGTCGCCTTCATGCACCGTCCGTCCGCGATTGACAATCCTGCGGCTCCTCTAACGCACCATTGGCAGGATGCTACACACGTGAGCTTCGGCGTTCTGACCGGAGGAGCTTATTCCCGGAAATGGCAACTCGAGGGATCCGTCTTCAACGGTCGGGAGCCCAATGAGAACCGGTGGAATTTCGATCCTATCAGACTCGACTCGTATTCTGGCAGAATAACTGTCAATCCAAACGCTCATTGGAGCCTGGCCGGCGGATATGGCTACCTGAAAAGCCCCGAGGCCCTAAACCCTGCCGAATCGATGCACCGCATCACTGCGTCGGTGCTGCATGGAGCTCGAATAGGCTCAGATGGACAATGGGCGAGTGCCCTCATCTGGGGCGCCAACAAGCACAGCGCTCAACCGAGGTGGTCGAATGGGTTTCTAGCCGAGAGTGAGGCAATCCTGGACAGGCACAACACTCTGTTCGGACGAGCCGAGCTGGTGCAGAAGAGCGCCGAGGAGCTCGTCGTCGACATCCCGGTCGTTACAAAAAACGGAACGGTGCTACCTCCCCTCCCCGCGAGTCAGCGATTCGATGTCGGCGCGCTGCAGCTCGGGTACATCAGAGAAGTAGCGAGAACTCACTGGGCAACTATTGGACTCGCTGTTGCGGGCACTGTCAATTTCGTTCCGGCTCAACTGGAGCCATACTACGGTTCCAGAAATCCAACAGGCGTATTCATCTTCCTGCGTTTGCGCCCTTTTCACATACCGCGCTCGACGATGCAAAACAACGAAATGAGCGGAATGCCGATGAAGCAGGATCGTGAGTAGATCGCTGCGATTGGCCCTCGCAATCGCACTGCTCCTGTGTCCAGCGCGCGCCTGGGCACATGCTCGCTTGAAGCGCAGCGAACCAGCGGCGGGGTCCAGTGTCATGCACTCACCCCAACTGATTCGGCTTTGGTTCTCCGAGCGGCCCGACCTCTCGATAACCGCTGTATCGTTGAAGGACGCGAATGGGAGAGAGTTCACTCTCGCTGCGCCTGAAAGAGATCCGGCTGATCCGCTTCTGGTCCTCGTCCCTGTTTCTCTGCCACTCCCTCCGGGACGATATACGGTCGCGTGGCGAACGGCTGCGTCCGACGGTCATCCTTCGCGCGGCACTTTCAGTTTCGTAGTTCTGGGATCAGCTGGTCTGCCTGCTGGTCCTCCGCCTCGCGCGACGGACAGAATCGGCACCAGCACCGTTGCGTCAGCCTCGTCGATGACGGGCGAGAGCGGGGAAGTTGCCGACGCAGCGTCCTCTGTAAGCAATTCCCTCGCGCGTACTCTTTCGTTTGTCGGGCTGCTCGTTCTCATTGGGGCAACGACGTTTCGCGCGCTTGTTCTTCACCGGGCGCGTGGAATCAGCACACAGATGCGCGACCAGATGGAGGCACGCGCAGCTTTGCTTGGGCTCTCCGCCAGCGTGCTCGTACTCCTCGGCGTATTCGCGAGACTGTTTCTGGAATCCCAGATGATGAGTGCGATGCCCGGCATGGAGACTATGAGCATGACTGAAATGGCGATGCATACTCAGTGGGGGCTTGCTCTCCGGCTCGAGATTGGAGCGGCCGTTCTGGCTCTTGTCTCTTTCGCACTAGCAAGGAGACGATTGCGTGGCGCGTGGCTCGCTGCCAGCATCTCGGCAATCGTGCTCGCCGTGACTCCAGCTCTCGCCGGCCACGCCGCAGCCAGCCCAAAGTTCACATCTCTAATGATTGCAACTGATTTTCTGCACGTGCTCGGCGGAGCGAGCTGGCTTGGAAGCCTGTTGGCGGTAATGGTAGTTGGCATCCCGCTCTCTCTAACGCTCGACGGCGCAGAACGCTGGTCTACCGTCGCCTCGCTGGTCAATTCATTTTCGCAGGTAGCGTTACCCTCGGTTGCGATAGTAGTTGGCAGCGGCCTCCTGGCGTCGTGGGTGCACCTGGAGCATCTCTCTTCTCTCTGGCAGACCGAGTATGGGCAGGTTTTGCTCTTGAAGCTTCTGCTCGTCGCCGTCACCCTCACGATCGGGGCGTACAACTTTCGTAGAGTGCAGCCACAACTCGTGAACGAGGTCGGGGCCGTCCGTCTCAGGCTCTCAGCAGCGATCGAGCTAGGGTTTGGATTTCTGATTCTTCTCGTGACCGGGTTCCTGACGGGTATTTCGCCCTGAATGAATCTCTGTAGATTGACACCAGTGATGCGCCGACTGCTCGCCGTCAATCTGACTGTCGTTCTTCTTCTGCCGTGGATCGCGGCGTTGAGCGGCGCCGCGGCTCCCATCGTGCCGTGCCCGATGCATCGATCTGCGGGACCAGCAAGTCAGCATCACGCTGCCACAATTGCCGTCGCGCACCATGTTAGCGCGGAGCATCAGAGCGGATCACACCATGAAACATCCGCTCGCGGTTGTAACTGTGCGGGCGAGTGCGGGCGCTCCGGCGCGGCGTTCAGTCTTCCAGCAAACGACGTTGTCCGCACGCATTCAAGTGGATTGGCGGAAGCAATAGTTGCTCGCCAGGATTCCTATGTCGTGGTCGCTGACCACAGTCTCCCGCTCGCGACCGGCCCTCCCAGAAGTCTCCAGGCCTGATCCAACGCTGAGCACGCGCTCGGACAACCCTCCGAGTGCCCCACACACAATTGGAGATAAAATTCATGTCGAGTCCGAACCAGATTGGTTCGGTGGTTCGCGGCGCATATTCGCGCCGTTTGATCCTCATTGCCGCACTGGTTTTCATCCCGCTGAGCAGGATGAGTGCCCAGGAACACGACGAAGATCACGACCACGATCATCTTCACTTCTCGCATCCAATCGTAACGGAGTCGCCCAGCCCGGACACGAAGATCCGACTGGATTACGTCCTGGCACGCACGAGCGGCCCCTCCGACGTTCGCGAAAACACCTTTCGGTTCGAAGGTGAGTATGCATTCAGTCACGGCGTCAGCCTCGCGTTCGTGACCCCATTCACCTCCAGAACCGCAGCCTCGACACCGCGAGTCAGCGGACTTGGCAACGTCGAGCTTTCGCTCAAGGCCGCGAGCCTGGCATTTGGCGAGCACGGACTGCTCCTGGGAGGCGGGTTGTCTGCAGCGCTGCCGACAGGGAGCGACGCCAAAGGAATAGGAAGCTCACATATCGTAGAGCTCGAGCCGTTTCTCGACGCGGGATACAAGGAGAATGAGTTCGAGCTAGTGGGCTTTGCCATCCTGTCGTCGACCTTCCACCGGCGAGCAGGTGAGGAGGCAGAGCGGAGTCTTATTTTCAATTTCTCGACACTGTACCACCTCCAGTCGCGACTCGAGGGACTGATCGAGGTGACGACGGCACGCGCACTGGTTGGACCGGAATCCCGCTCGCAACGGACTTTCGTTGCGCCCGGATTAAAGCTGTATCCGTTCACGAACAGGCGTCTCATGTTCGGAACGAGTGTCGAGCTCGGCACAGGATTCGTTCGTGACACTCGGATAATGCTGGTCTCTGCCTTCTATCATTTCTAGGGGTTAGTATGATTCGTCAGCGAGAGCATCCGATGAGAGATCACTGTATTCGCTGACCGCAGCGAGTATTGACATAACAACTTATTTTGATATATTCGATTCATGGCCGTGGCAACCCATTCCCGAACCGAGCGCGCGATCGAGCTCTTTCACGCCCTCTCCGACGAGACAAGACTGGAGATCATCGAGCTGCTCCGTAAAGGAGAGCGGTGCGTCTGCGAGCTGACCGATTCGCTGGACGCTGCACAGTCGCGCCTGTCGTTCCATCTCCGCGTTCTCAAGGATGCGGGAATCGTCCGTGACCGGAAGGATGGACGCTGGGTTCACTACGAGCTGGATCCCGAGGCATTTGAAGAGGTGGAGACCCTGGTCTCCGGTATGAAGCCACGCGCTCTTCGCCGCTCGGAGGCTTGCTGCGCTTGAGCTTTTCATTTCACTGACACATCAATAAATCTTGTTTGGAGGACATATGACGACACCTGATTCGACTCTCAGATCCACAGTGAAGGAGAAATACGGCCAGGCCGCGCTGCGCGTCAGCGAGGGCGCAACCGCAGCACCGTGCTGCGGCTCGAGCGGCTGCTGCGGAGCGACGACTGAGGCGTGGGATCCAATCACCTCCGATCTCTACGACGAGAAACAGAAGGCCGGTATCCCGGTCGAAGCGGTGCTCGCGTCGCTCGGCTGCGGGAATCCCACCGCGCTGGCCGCCTTGCGAGAAGGTGAGACTGTTCTCGACCTCGGCTCCGGCGGTGGGATTGATGTTCTCCTCTCAGCAAAGCGTGTCGGTCCAACCGGGAAGGCCTACGGCCTCGACATGACCGATGAGATGCTCGCCCTGGCGAATGAGAACAAGCGTCGAGCGGGTGCGGAGAATGTGGAGTTCCTGAAGGGCGAGATCGAACAGATCCCGCTTCCGGACGCGTCGGTCGACGTCATCATCTCCAACTGCGTGATCAACCTCTCCGGCGACAAGCGGACGGTGCTGAAGGAAGCCTTTCGCGTGCTGAAGCCAGGCGGCAGATTCGCAGTATCGGACGTCGTGGTGCGTGGTGACGTCCCCGCCGCGGTGAAGACGAACATGGAGCTGTGGATAGGGTGCGTGGCAGGCGCTCTCGAGGAGCAGGAGTTCCTGGCTCTGCTGCGCGAAGTCGGATTCGCAAAGCCATCGATCGAAGCGACCAGGGTGTACAAAGCGGAGGATGCGGCGGCCTTTCTGAATGGGAGCGGTCTCGATGCGGTTGAGTTCGCCTCCCAGATCGATGGAAAGTTCATGGGCGCGTTCGTACGCGCGACGAAGCCGCTCGCACAGTGCTGCGGCCCTGAGTGCTGTTGATTTCATAGGTCGGGCGCCACAAGCGCCGATCTGTTACGGAGGTGTCATGCAAATCAGAAACGCGAAAAAGGCGGATCTGTCCGCCGTCGAAAGCCTGCTCTCAGCGAGCGATCTACCTCTTGATGGGGTCCGGGAAAACTTTTCGAGCTTCGTCGTAGCTGAAGACCGCGGCGTGATCACCGGAGCCATAGGTCTCGAGAAGTTCGGCTCTGTCGCGTTACTTCGATCTGCCGTTGTCTCCCCAGACAATCGCGGAACCGGCATCGGGAGCCGCCTGGTCGAGCAGCTTCTCGAGCAGGCCGAGGAAGGCGGGATTGAGGAGCTGTACCTGCTGACTACCACCGCAGAGAAATATTTTCCGCGGTTCGGGTTTACGCGTACGACGCGGGCTGCCGTTCCCGATGCGGTCAAGGCATCCGCGGAGTTTCAGGGCGCTTGTCCGGACACAGCGGTCGTGATGGCGCGTCACGCTGGAGCAGCTGCCCGAGCCCGAGCCTGATGCGGTACGCGCTGATCTCAGACATCCACGCGAATCTTCCCGCCCTTCGTGCCGTCTTGGCCGACATCGATTCACGCAAGGATATCGATGCCATCTACCACCTCGGAGATTTGACCGGCTACGCACCATGGCCGAACGAAACCGTTGGACTACTGAGAGAGCGCGGAATTTCGGGGATTGCCGGCAACTACGACTCGACTGTCGCCACCGACTACAAGCACTGCGGCTGCAGGGCTGACACTCCGCGCGATGAGGAGTTATCACACCTGTCGTTCGAATGGACCCGCTCGCACGTGACGCCGGAGACCAAGAAATATCTGGGGGGTCTCCCATTCCGGCTGGATATCCGGCCGTTTGGCGGGCACGGGTCAGGCCCGACTATAACGCTCGTGCACGGGAATCAGACTCTGAACACCGTTTACGTGACCGAGGATCGCCCTGATTCCTTTCTCGAAAAGATGGGAAACGACATCGGCGCCCGTGCCGGAGATGTCATTTGCTTCGGACACACACATAAACCGTGGCAACGGACCGTCGGCGGCATTCGCTTCGTCAATGCGGGAAGCGTCGGCCGTCCCAAGGATGGAGATTGGCGCTCATGTTATGCACTGCTTGTGATCGACCAAAGCGCTACGCATGTCGAGTTCGTGCGTGTCCCATATGACGTCGACGAGGCTGCTCGCGCCATTCGCCAAAGCGATCTTCCAGATGAATTTGCTGAGGTCCTGATATCGGGAGGAGCGAAACCAGCGGATGCAACACGGTGAGGGCAGGAGAGCTGGCAACCCCACGTCAGTTAACAGTGCGGCGAGGGATCCTCCTCAGCTACGCAACCATCGGTTACAACAGCCTGGAAGCGATCGGTTCGCTCGTCGCGGGCGTGTCTGCGGGAAGCGTAGCGCTCGTCGGCTTTGGAATCGACAGCGTCATCGAAGTTGTCGCGAGCATCGCAGCCCAGCTGCGGCTTCGCGCAGATGCGGATTTGTCGAGACGGTCGAGAGCCGAGGGGCGAACACTGCGAATCGTAGGGTGGTGCTTCCTTGCCCTTGCTGCCTACGTCTCAATCGACAGCGCTAAATCCCTTTACCTCCGGGAGGAACCGGATCGGAGCTGGTTCGGTGTCATCATTCTTGTTCTTTCTGTTATCGTGATGCCCGTTCTCGCGTGGGGTAAGCGCCGAGTCGCCAACGAGATGAATAGCGCCGCGCTCGAGGCTGAGGCGAAGCAGACTTCTCTATGCGCATATCTGTCCTTCATCGCACTGTGTGGGGTGGCTCTTAACGCTATCCTCGGCTGGTGGTGGGCTGACCCCGCGGCGGCGCTCTGTATGGTGCCGATTATCGCGAATGAGGGAATAGGAGCATTACGTGAGCGGGACTGCTGCTAACGGCTTCGCATCGGTTCGTATTCGCTTACGGAAGCGAAACCGAAGCAGCTGGCACTTGGACGATAGCCAGTTGTCGAGCGTGTTTTCCGTTGGCATCTCGAGTGGGAAGGAATAAGGATTTAGGGGCCGGCAATGGCGCCAGCCCTACTCTCGACGCCCCTCCTTTCCCCACGTAACAGGCCGCGTTAATGACCCTGTTTCTGCATCCGTTTCGCAACCGCCTCCGCTTCGGCGAAGACCCTCAGGAAGTTCTCACCCGCCAGCTTACGCAGATCGCTGTCCGACCAGCCGCGCCGCGCCAGCTCGGCGAAGAGCGCAGGATAGGTCGACACGTCTTCCAGGCCCTGGACTACTTCAGTGATGCCGTCGAAGTCGCCGCCAATCCCGACGTGATCGACGCCGGCAACTCTCCGCACGTACTCGATCTGGTCGGCGACCTGCGACAGCGTGGCGCGCGGCTCCGGGTGTGTCTTGCGCCATTCATTTACGGCGCGCGTGATCGCTGCGGTGTCGGTTCCGTATTTCTCGCGAAGATCCCTCATCGCTGGACGCGTGGACTCATCGTACAGCAAGACTGCCGGTGAAACGAATCCCGCGACGAACGGCACCATCACGATGCCGCCGTTCCTGGTGACGCGTCGGAGAATCGAGTCGGGCACATTGCGTGGCACATCGACCAGCGCGCGCGCAGCTGAATGCGAGAAGATCACCGGCGCCTGACTCACGTTGAGCGCGGCACTCATCGTACCAGGCGACACATGGGACAGGTCGACGAGCATCCCGAGCCGGTTCATCTCGCGCACGACGCTGTCGCCGAACGCGGTGAGGCCTTTGTGTTTCGCGGAATCGAGCGCGGCGTCGGCCCAATCGAGCGTCACGTTGTGGGTGAGGGTCATGTACCTGGCGCCCAGATCGTAGTACGCGCGCAGAGCACCAAGTGAATGCTCGATCGCGTGGCCGCCTTCGAGTCCCAACAGAGATGCCAGCTTGCCTTGCTTGAACTCGCGACGGATGTCTTTGGCGCTCAGCGCCAGCGCGAGTCGGTCAGGATACCTCTCGATAACCTGGCGCGCGATCTCTATCTGCTCGAGCTGCACTCTCGCGTATCCGGAGTCGCGCCATTCGCCAGGAATGTAGACAGACCAGAACTGTGCTCCGATCATACCCTTTCTGAGCCGGTCGAGATCGGTATGGCCCGGCGTGTGTTTTCGGAGATCGTACGCGTCGACGTTGCCCCGGGCGATCGTATCCTCCCGAATGCGCCACGGCAGGTCGTTGTGTCCGTCAATCAGCGGAGTCTCGCGCAGAATCCGCTTCGCACGGGCGAGATATCGATCGTCGGGGGCAGTCGAAGTCTGGGCCTGGATGGCACGAGTCGCAGAGACCGCAAGAATCATCAGCGCGCCCGAGATCACGGCAGTCGCGCGCCAATTGTAAACAGAATGTCGAGTCATGGCGGGAAAACTAACGTCCACGCATCAGCGTCGGAGTGCGGTTCTCACGGTGAAAGGGTGGGTCCGGGAGGAGTATCGAGGAGCTCCACGGCGTCGCCGCTGTCTTCTTCCCTGACCACGAGCCGGATCGGGTGAAGCCATTGGAGCCAAGGCATCATCCCGTTGGCGTCATCGCGAATCAGGCCCGAGTCGATACCGTTGGCGTCGAGAACTGCTTGTGCCACATGCGCTTCGATCTCATTGGCAAACGTCCTGATGACCGTGTTGAGCTCGGGTGCATTTTTCTCCATCTTCTCTCCAGCGGCGGGACACGAACGGGTGCAACTGAAATGTGCATTGGTGACGCGTCAACTGCATCTTAGATGAGCCAAAGATGGCACGACCTCTGCCCGGCTAGGCAGGATGCCTTCAACTCCAGGCGAACCAATGAAGACGCTTTCCAGATTCTCGATGATACTTTCTCTCGTTCTGTTGGCGGGCAGTCTCGCCTGTCGAGATGCGAAGAAGAAAACGCCAGAGGTAGCGAGCGCTCCGCAGGATACCATGCTGCTGCGCGATCTCGCTGAAGCAAACAGGAACACGGCTGCCGCGGCTGCCGTAGACAACAGCTTGAATACGGTCAAGACGAGTGGGGACGGGTCGCTGCCGGCGATGGTTGACGCAGCGTCGCAGAGTCGCACGCCGGAGACACGCGTGGTGCCTCGACCATCGGCTACGTCCAATCAGGCGCTTACATCCGGAGCGCGAGTACTCAATCCGCGCCGGTCCAACGATTCCGCGGCTGGGGCGAACGGGACAGCGCAGTCGCGTTCCGGGGATCTATGCGATTCGCCCGCTCCTGTCGACCAGCGCTCGTGCCTGAACCGAGCGATCGTGCAGAACGATGCTGATCTCAATCGCGTCTACCAGGATCTGCTCGCGCAAGGCCGAAAATCGGGAGGTCCCGAACTGGAGGATCGACTCAGGCAGCAACAGCGTGACTGGATAAACACCCGCGACAGCGAATGCCAGGGGAGCGGTCAGGGCGCGCTGTGGGCACGCGCGCGGGCGCGCTGCCTCGCAGACTATTCCAACAGAAGGACCGCGGAGCTACAGCGCAATCTCAACGGCCTGCGAGGCCAGTAACGTCTCAATGCGCGGTTTGACCAGCGACGCCGACGCTCGCGAGTGCTCGGCCCTGCAGCAGCGCATCGATTTCCGAAGTCGCGATCGCCCGCGGTGAAACCCAACCGCCGCCGATTGCCCTGGTGGGCACCGTCACGCCGGCGACTCCCCCACTTGGACTGATCTCTACAACCGCGGTCGCTTCAGAAACTCCGCCCGTCGCGCTGTTGATCACGAGTACCCATCTCCCGGCAGCCGGTCTCTGCCAGCGCACCACGTACATGCCTGCCTGCGAGCCGGGGCGAATGTCGAGCCGCATGCTTTGACGCTTCCCATCCACTACGCCTTCGGCGGTCCCGGTAACGGTCTTCGATTGAAAATCACGATGATGGTACGTCCGCACGGTGAGGAAGGCACCACGCGAGGATGCATCGTACGGGTTGGCGGGATATTCGATAGAGATCCAGGGCGGGCCTGCAAGGGCCACAGTAGATGCTGATACTGTGAGCACAGCGGCGAGCGCGAAGGTGTGGAGCAAAGTGCGTTTCATGGCGATCTCCTGAAGAAGTTTTTTCTAGCGCCTCTACGATGCCGCTCGGCTTCTCAGGGTTGAACGCG